>CAYYOU010000072.1:0-1277 GCA_964473425.1 uncultured Candidatus Izemoplasmatales bacterium
TTCTTCAGATATGTATTTTTTAACTTTTTCTTTTAACTCAAAACCACCATGGTCACATCCTAAAGCAATAATCATAATTACAACTCCTTCTCGAATTTACTGAAGACATTTTTACCTTCAATATCGATGTAATCAACTATTGCCATAATTGTTGCATCCACAGGCTTGTTTAGTGTAAGCTCTGTTAATCTTCCCGAACTACCACTAACCACTAATACTATTTCATTGTCACCAGCTCCAACAGCATCTATTGCCACTGCTGGTTTACCTTCATTTTCTAGGGTAACCACGTTAACCGGTTGAACAACATGCATCTTTAAACTGTTCAAACTTGGATCCTTTTGTGTACACACAACAGTTCCAATTATTCTAGCAGCATACATATAATCTCCTCTTTTCTAGGTATTAATAACTACCAGTAGTAGGTTTTGTACCCTTAACAATATTTATTCCAGAGCTTGTTCCGATTCTATTAGCTCCTGCAGCAATCATTGCTCTTGCAGTTTCTGTATCACGAACTCCACCTGATGCTTTAACACCCATATTAGGCCCTACAACTTTACGCATAAGTCTAATATCTTCAACAGTAGCTCCACCTTTGTTAAATCCTGTAGAGGTTTTAACAAAATCTGCTCCTGCCATCTTAGCTATAGTACAAGCCTTAATTTTTTCTTCGTCATCTAATAAAGATGTTTCTAAAATTACTTTTACTAAAGCGCGACCACGAGCGGCATTTGTAACTCCCTCGATGTCTCTTTTAACCGTGTTCCAATCCCCAGACTTAAGAGCACCAATATTGATTACCATATCGATTTCATTCGCACCATTTTTTAATGCATCATACGTTTCATCAACTTTTGCTCTTGATGTAGATGCCCCTAAAGGAAATCCTACAACTGCACATGCTAATACACCAGTTCCTTTTGTAAGACGAGAAACTAAACCAACATAGTGTGTGTTCACACATACTGACTTAAATTTGTATTGAATCGCCTCTTCACATACTCTTCTAATGTCAGCTTCTGTTGCTTCAGGTTTTAACAATGTATGATCTATAATCGATGCTAAGTCTTCAGAGTTATTAATACTTCCGTAATTATTTGCTCCATTATTCTCTTGAGATATTTTACGATATACTTCTTCAGCAATTCTCTCAATTAATTTATCTAATTCCATATTTTCAGCTCTTTTCGGTTTTTCTATTTATTACTGTTTAATAATTCTTCAACGTCTGCATGTGGTCTTGGAATTACATGTACTGATACTAATTCTCCAAC
>CAYYOU010000072.1:1377-6328 GCA_964473425.1 uncultured Candidatus Izemoplasmatales bacterium
CTTTTCCTACAAGTCTAACATTTGCTGCTTTTACCATTGCGTCTGCTGCTTCTATTGCTCCTACAAATCCTCTTGTTTCAATTAGTCCTAATGCTTCTTTAATCATTTTCTTTTCCTCCATCTGGATAGTTTTTTTTGAATCTCATATATATCTTGTGTTTATTTTGCTGCTTTTGGTGCTTTTGGTGCTTTTGGTGTTTCTTTTAGTGAATGAAGTAATTCTTCTACATCTGCATGTGGTCTTGGAATTACATGTACTGATACTAATTCTCCAACACGTCTTGCTGCTTCACTTCCTGCTTCTGTAGCTGCTTTGACAGCTCCAACATCTCCACGCACCATAACTGTAACTAATCCGCTACCAGTTTTTTCTTTCCCTATAAGTCTAACGTTGGCTGCTTTAACCATTGCATCTGCGGCTTCAATAGCCCCTACAAATCCTCTTGTTTCAACTAATCCTAATGCTTCTTTAATCATTTTTACTGCCTCCTTTTTTATTTATTATAAGAGTGTTCTTAACATCTCTTTGCTGATTCTTGGTATTACTGCTGTATGTGCTAGTAAGCCGTCTATTCCATTTGCATCAATTGCTGCTTGAACTGCAGCTTTCACGCTACTAACATCTCCAGTTAAAACTGTAAATGCTTTCCCACCAAGTCCTCGACCTAATCTAATTTCTAATAGATCAACATTTGCAGCTTTCACTGCAGCATCTGATACTAATACAGCTGTTGCTAGAGAGTATGTTTCAATAATACCAACAGCTCCTTTTGGATTTAATTCTGTTGAGCAACTTAATGCTCCAAATACTTGTTCATGAATATTTGCGATTACGATATCATTAATAAGTGATTTTCCTGCTGATATAGCACCAACTTGAATTGCGCTTTTTACAGCAGATACTGCTCCACGTACCATTACGATGTATTTACCAGGACATGCTGCATACGCAGCAACTAGTGTTACATCAGCAGTCTTGATTATTGAATCTCCTGCTTCTATTCCTCTAGCTATGCTATTAGTTTCAATCATGCCAAATGCTTCCATATAATCAATCCTCCTTAGCCGTGAATCTCTATATGTTTTTTGGTAATTTTTACTACTTCACCATCAATGCTTGCATGAACGTTTGCTCCAAGTTTATCATAACATGATCCTATCAAAGTTCCTTTTGATACCATGTCTCCAACTTTTACAGTTGGTGTTGCACTTACTCCAATATGTTGTTTAAGCAATATTTTTACAATATCTGTACTAAATATTTCATGAACCATTGGTGCTGCAACATTAAATTGGTCTAATTCAAGTCTAGCAATCAATCTTTTTGTTGGAACTTTCTTACTTTCTCTTAATGGTTCTACTTCAAATGGTACTTCTTTTTCAGTTCTTGCACCAAGTTTAAGTAAACTTTGTTTTACCATATTAGTAATTTTACCTGGATCTAAGTCCATTGGACAAGCATAGTAAGTACATAATCCACAATCACAACACGATACAACAGAAGATATTACTCCTAGAGCATTTGGATCCTCATTTGCTAGTCCTCTCATTACTTTGTGTGGTTCGGTATTTTTACCAAGTATATATCTTGGACACATATCTGTACAATAACTACATTGACAACAAATTGCTTTTGTTAATTGTAAATCAGTTTCTGTCTTTCTTGTTTTCTTAACGCTTAGACTATGATCTTTATGTAAGATAATTATACCACCTGTTACTTTCGAAACAGGTGTATCCCAATCTTCTTCTACAAAGCCCATCATTGGTCCACCTACTAGTAATAGATAATTTTCGGAGTCTGTTGGTCCACCGCACTCTTGAATTAATTCACTGAATGGAACCCCAACTGATGCATTAAATGTTAATGGTGTTTCTACATCACCTGCAACTGTTATAACTCTTTCAGTTACCGGAACTCCTCTTGCAACGTGAATTGCTGTTGCTACATTTATTACAACTGCACCAACATCAAGGGGTAATCCCATTAGTGGAACAACTTTTTTTGTTACTTCATAAACAAGTTGTTGTTCGTCACCTGCTGGATAATAATCTCCAACTACTTTTATAGTAATTGAACTTTCGTTCCTAATTATTTTCTCAAGATTCGTAATTGCATTCTTATATTTTCCTTTAAGACCAATTACTCCTTTTTTTGCTCCTGTTACTCTCATAGCTATTTTTAATCCCGTTACAACTTCTTCACTATAGAATTCCATCAATTGTTGATCAACTCTTAGTAGTGGTTCACATTCTGCACCGTTTATTATTACTATGTCACACTGGCTGTTTAATTTAACATGTGTAGGAAACCCAGCTCCACCAGCTCCGACAATTCCAGCGTCTTGTACTCTTTGAATATCATTTTGCGGCATCTTACTCACTCCTAACTAGTAATGTACTATACAATTCTAAATGAACCAGCTAAAATACATCTTCTGATTCTGGTAAAACTTCTTGCAGAAGTTAGACCTTCTCCTGTTGGAGTTGCGATTGTAAGTGTCGTAAATCCTTCGCCTTCCATTCCAATTCCGGCGAATGATGGTGCATTTTTAACAAATATTGATGTGTCCATTGCTCGAGCTGCTTTTGTAAGATTTGGTACACTTTCTGAATGCATTATAGCTGTATGATGGTATCCTTTTTCAGCTATAACTGCTTTTTCGATTGCTTCATCAACTGAGTAAACTCTAACTAGTCCTAAAACTGGCATTAACATTTCAATAGTAATAAATGGGTGATTATCATTTACTTCAGCAATAATTAGTTTTATGTCTTGGTTAACGGGGATATTACATCCTTTTAAGATATCAGAAGCGCATTTCCCAACATAATTTCTATTAACAACTGTTTCACCATTTTTATTTTTAGTAAATACTTCTTTTGTGACGATATCAATTTCATGATGTTTAAGTTCGTATGCTCCGTTTCTAACCATTTCATTTCTAAGTTCATTAAACACACTATTTACAATAAATGCTTCTTTTTCTGCGATACATAAAACATTATTATCAAAGCTTGCTCCTCTAACTATATCATTAGCAGCTTTCTCAATGTTTGCTGTTTCATCAACAATAATAGGTGGGTTACCAGGTCCAGCAGCAATACATTTTTTACCACTTTTCATTGCAACCTCTACAACTGCTTCCCCACCAGTAACTGCAAGCATTCTAACGTCTTTATGTGTCATAATAACTTTACTTGTGTCCATTGTTGGGTTAATTGGCGCTGTCAGTAATTCTTTTGGTCCACCAACTTCATTAATAGCTTTATTTAATAAAGATATTGTTTCTAAACAGACTTTCTTTGCTCCAGGATGAGGGTTAAAAACTACTCCGTTTCCTGAAGCTACCATACTGATACTATTATTAATAACTGTTGAACTAGGGTTTGTTGATGGAGTGATTGATCCAATTACTCCAAATGGAGCAAGTTCAACAAGCGTCATTCCATTGTCTCCTGTATATGTAAGAGAATGTAGATCCTCTGTACCTGGAGTTTTTTCTGCAGCTAATAAATTTTTAATAATTTTATCAGCAACTCTGCCAAACCCTGTTTCTTCATGAGCCATTACAGCTAATTTTTCAGCATTTTCAATACTTGTTTTTCTCATAGCAGCAATAATTTCGTCACGTTTTTTCATTGTTAATTTCATTAGTTGCTGTTGAGATTCTTTTGCTGCCAAAATCGCATCTGTAACATCTTCAAAACAACCTAGTTGAGAATTACTTGATATTGTACGTGGTTTTTGAGTAACATTATTCCCATACTTTTCTTCCATCTCAGCTCTTAATTTTTCGATTAGATCTTGAGTGCTCATTATTTATCCTCCTCATTGTATTGGATTCTTATTTTAAGTTCACGTAATTTATCTTTTGCAAGTGGAGTAATTAATTGACTCTTATCAAGAACAATTTTTGTTAGTCTTTTTTGTTTTAAGCTCATTACGTAGTCTTCTGTTATTAATTCAATTCTATCAAGTTCTGATTTTTTGTTTTCTTGAATATTTTCTACATCTATCCCCATGTTTCTTATTTCTTTTACAGTATTAGAAATCTTATTATACATAGCAATATTTGTGTTCATTATGATTTGTACTTTTCTATTTGTCATTAGACTTCCTAGAATAAGATGATTTATGTCTTCTATATCGTTTGTTTCGGTTAAAGATTTCATCTGACTTACTTTAAGTCCTAAGATAATGATTGATTCAACAGTATCAAGTAAGAACATCAGTTCACTATTATCTAAACTGAATTTTACATAAGTTACATGATTATTATAAAAATTATCAGCTAATTTTGTTTTTGATCCTAAGTATAGATGATACCCAGGGTAATCATTAACTATATAGCTTATATAATCCTTAATTCCAATTCCCATATTAGGAAGTAAAATTAAACAAGATTTTTTATTGATCTTAAAATCATCTTTTAAATCAATCTTCTCTAACACGTTTGTCGTAACTGTTTTTACGAGTTTGTCGAAGTTATTGATTTCCATATTTCACAACCTTTCTATAGAAATTTTTATTGCGTCTTATTTTCCGTTTAAAATATCACTAATCTCTATAAATGTTTGAGCATTTAAACTTGCTCCACCAATTAAGAATCCAGATACGCTTTGAGCCAGTGCAAGTTCTTTTACATTAGATGGCTTAACGCTTCCACCATATAATAAAGGAATTTCTTTCCCTATTTCACTTCCAAATTCATTTACTAGATAATTTCTTAAAAAGATATGAATTTCTTCTACTTGACTTGGTGTTGCTGTTTCTCCTGTTCCAATTGCCCAAATTGGTTCATAAGCAATTACAACTTTTGATAACTCGCTTCCACTAATTTTAGAAAGCCCTTCTTTAATCTGAGTTGTTAAAAAATCTTTATAATTGTTACTTCTTCTTTGTTCAAGATTTTCACCAATACATAAAATCGGCTTGATTTGATTTTGA
>CAYYOU010000073.1:0-6320 GCA_964473425.1 uncultured Candidatus Izemoplasmatales bacterium
AACTTTTATTTTCATTAAACCACCTCTATAAATTAATTATATATTAATGTTTGATATATGTCAAACATGTTTTAATTATATCTAACTCATTGTGTAGTTCAAATACGGTCTTCTACACTAAAAATGGCCTTTTTAATCAAAAGTTCAAATACGGTGCCGAGAAATCAATATCGATAGTTCTCAGAGTATAAAAAAAGAGTAAAATCAATGAAATATCACTGACTTTACCCTAAAATATACAAAAAGTTGCCTTATATAAAAACGCTTAAAACGTCTATACTAAGCCGTTAAACGGCATAAAGCAACTTGGTATAATTAACCTGGAGGTCCCGATCGGATTTGAACCGTTGATCACGGAGTTGCAGCCCAATTCTAATGAGATAGACATCTCAAACCTATTAATTAATAATTGAATTGTTTTTAGTTGTGCACTATGCGAAACCCATTAAGATTTAGCATCAAAAAACATAAATACAATCTATTCAACACATGTTACTCCGTTGCTTTCACTATTATAATACTTATGATTTAACTTTGCACATAAATGAGCACACCATTGAGCTAACAGTATTGACTTAAACCCCTTAATGATAAATTCTAATTCACTAACAATCTTATATTGTATTTTTTTTAAGGATAAACCTTGAATTAATTTTAGTTTATCCTTCAATAATTCTTAATCATCATCTTCCAAAGAGCCATCGGGTGAGTTTTAATTCTTTCAGCAATATTCGTTTCAAACAAGTATTCTGGATGATATTCACGTTTGATAAATTCATTTACAAATTGTAGTTCTAAGGTACTTAAACTAAATAAGCTATCAATATATTTGTTCACTATTTTTTTTACTTCATCTAATTCAATGTTAGTACCTACATGTAACATTGGGATTAGATTTCTTCTTATATTATGAAATGTCATATTCTCAATATTTACTTTATATACCTCTACTAGTTCAGCTATAGTTTCAAAGTCATTTGATGTCATAAGATAGAAAATTGAACATTTTCTTAAATCTGATTCCTCATTTTTATCAATCACATTATTTGATACCATTTCATACACATCATATAAATCACGCGCTGCTGTTCTTCCAATTAAAGCAGCAATTTTACTTCCATATAATTCAGTTTTATTTAATGCTAATATTGACATCTCCTCAATAATATTAGAAGAGATATAATAGTTAACTGGTTCGAAAATTTGTACCCTATTAGAATAATTCAGTTCAAGTTTTATATTATCTGGGCTTCCCATTGTATTTGTATATTTTAATATATATGAATCTAATGTATATGAATATCTAGATTGGTTACTTATTTCATATCCATCAAGTTCAACATGTACTTTGATTAATTTTCTATGTATTTCTCTAATGTCAATCATTTCATCTTTAGTACACTCTAAATTAAAGTTCATATCGATATCTGTTGATAACCTCGGAAAATCAAAGATACATAAATTTATAGCCGTTCCACCCTTTAATATATACTTATCCTTAAATTCTTCATTTGTATTAAATATTTTTAGAAGATCAACCAAACGCAGTACTTTTTCAAGAGTGTCTCTATTAAAGTTATTCGTTTTAGCTAAAACATTAAGTCCTTTCAGTGAGTAATTAAACATTTGAATCCTCCTTGATTATTTTCTCAAGATCATAACAATATAAGTTCCATTCTTTATAATACTTTTTAAGTCGATGCTTTTCTTTTGAGAAATATTTTACACTTTTAGTACCTGATTTTTCCATTTGGTTTAAAAGCTTATCTGTAATTAGTAATCCGTCATTAAAGTAAGATAATATTAGCCCAACTTTATTAAACAGCACTTTCTTGTTTACAAACAAAAGATATTCAATTACATCTAATCCATTGATTGCTGGTAATGAAGATAAATTATAGATTAGTTCTTCCATATCATCATATGACTTAATAGAATCAATTGTGTCTACAATTGTTTTTGCTATGGTACTTACTTTAACTCCATTTACATCTTCAATAAATCGATTACTTGTACTGTATACATAGTGATATCGATTATTTTCAAAATTGAAATCTTTGAATTTTGTTAAACTTGATACACTTACTTCGTTGTATACTTGATTACTAAATCCATAATACTCAAATGCGCTATGAAGTGAGATACAAGAGTTATTAGTAATATTGGATCCTATTTCAAATTTAGAAGGAATTACACCACCAGTTTCCAAACTCATTGTTACGTATAAATTCTTTTTAACTCTTTCAATATACTCTTTCTTTAAATAGTTTTGAATTGTCTCGTCTGCAAGTGAACGAGTTTTAGTAAGTTCAAAAACAAAATTATAATCAAAGATCCGTTTTTCAGAAAACGATTCCAAATATTTCATGCTATCACTCCTCAAATACATTTTACCATTTTTTGCTCAATTACACAACTTTTTTTGTGTTTACAAGCAAAGCAAGGAAACAAAGCGAAGTATTATCTTGACAAAATTCTATATCTCTATTCTAAAAAAGGTACAAAAAAAGAGCATATTTGTGTCATTTCACTTAATATTGGGGATAAGTAGGCTAATATCAAACAAAAATACAAACAAACTCAGTTATCACAAAATGGAGGTCCCGAGCGGATTTGAACCTCTGATCATGGAGTTGCAGTCCAATTCTAATCAGATCATCTACTATGTTTCAGTTTTAAACTTTGTGTTTGATTCTAATTGTGCACTATGTAAAAAGTATCAAAATTTAACAGCCAAAACATCAGATATCTAATATTTTGTATATGTTGCTCCGTTGCTTTACTTCTTTACACCCAAGAAAGATTTTTCTATATGTCTGCATCCCTTTTTAATCATACTCATATTCAGTAACGAACTTAATCACTTCACTAATTCTATCAATAGCAATATTTTTATTTGGGAAAACAAGTTGATTCTGAAAATCCGAAAATCCTGAAATAAAATCAGGATTTACAATGTCTTTAATCAAGCAATCGTTAATATCAAATGATTCATTGATACTACTACCTGACATTGCAATTCTAGCTTTTAGAAATTCTTTGTATAAGTGTTTTACATCTCCATTTTTATATGCTTCTTGAATTTCATCTAATTCAATTATTTTACATAAGTCATAAACATGTCTTGCATATACGGCAATATTCTTTTGATCAATCAGGCTTTCACTTACAGCAAATACTTTATCAAAGAATGTTCGTTTTATACTTAAAACATTCATTTCAAAAGGTTCGAGTTCATAATCCCTTATGGTATCACTTTGCCCACTATTCTTTAGATAATCATATATTAATGTGGTAATCTTTTTCTTTTCCCACGGAAACGTTAAAGTATACTTGTAACTTTCATATACAATATATGGTTTTAAATTTGAAATTACATTTTCGCTTTCCCTTGGATATGAATATGCAATTGAGCGAAAATCAGAACTTCTCTTGTCTTTGTATTGCGTTTCATCATCTAAACGTATAAATGGTTCTTTCATTACACGCTTTTCCATACTTCTAAATGCACTAATACCAATACTTTCGGTAAACGTAATATCGATATCCTCTGAAAAACGATTTAAGAATCTATATGCCTTAAATAGACTTGTTCCTCCCTTAAATATTGCTTTTTCCTCTAGACTAAGCCTTTTTAATGCTAATGTTACCCAATAATCTTTTTCAATAATAGATGGATCTAAATCAATTTCATCCATCGTTGCAGTTAACGCCCACAATTGTTCAAACAATTCTGGATTCTCATGTAGTTTCATTTTTGTCCCTCCAATACACTCTTTCAATTCTTTTTATTGAATTATCTAAATACTCATATACTTTCATAAACTTATTGACTGTGATTGAAGATTCAAAATTATATAAATAATAAATAACTTCTATTTTTTCTCTATCGGAGAAATTATTATTAACATAGTTCGCAATTTGATACTCTATGTTTTCAATGTTTTCACTTATTGTTTTGTTCTTATAAGACTTCAAAACTTCAAAAAATTCAGCTATTTGATAATTTTGTTTTGTAATCTCAAATCTTGACTTTTTCATTTTAACGTTTAATTTCTTCATATAATAACTATGACTATTAATATTGTTAGTTATAACTTCTTTCTGTGCAGCATACTGTTGTGTAAGTCCCCATTTGTTTAGTATTCTATATCCTGAGAATACACCATATACCGAATTTCCATTAGTAATGTACCTTTGGATTATATCTTCTTCTTTCGAAACAGGCAAAGGAGCTATTAGTCCCTCTTTCGCTATATAATATTTCCCGTTAATAGTCCTAGATATTTTATTTACCTTATGTAATTTGCTCAAAGTAACAGTCACATAGTTTCTAGATAATGTATTACTTTTAAACAAATGAATAATCTCATCAATATCGAAAACTCGACCTGGGTCCATATTTAGAATAAATGATTCTAAACTTCTATTCATGCTATCACCTCTTTTAAGTAAATTATACCATGTTTATATTTTTTGTCAACTTTTCTTATATTTATACCTCTAAACGGCTTTGTAAAAACATTTATTGTATTTCAATTTTCCTTATATTTATTTATTTCAATTTTTCTTATATGAAATTGATTAAAACATCTTATTTAAAGGATTTTTGTCTATTCGATTTTTCTTATATAGTTATCTATGAAATTAATGATTGTAGCGTTGAGGACATTTGAACACCGGACCTAAGGCAACGGACATCTTTTATATAAAATAGATATAAAACAGAAAAAAAGACGTCATAAACGTCTTAGCTATCTTATGTCTTGTTGTTATTGAGGTTATAGTGTTTTATAGGTTGTCTTTATGGAGTTTGTGTAAAATCTTCTATTTTCATTCTAGTTAAGCATATCTTTAAAATGTATTAGATGTATATTCTTGTTACTTAATGCATATTCTTCAACTCTTTTGTTGAATCCTGATTTTGAGAATAGGTAATACTCTCTATTTTGAACATCAAACAGCATACTTTTTCTAATAAATTCATTTACTACTGTCATATCAATTTGTTTATTTTGCCATTTGCATTCTCCAAAGTAATAAGTATTACCAGCATCTGCTATAAAATCAATCTCTTCTTCTTTTTTTAATACAGGATTATTACCCCACCATCTTCCAATCGAAGAATACATAGGTTGAATAATACCTTCTTTTAGTTTTCTTTGCATATATTGAATAGATACATCTTCGAATATATAGGATAAGTAATTATTAAGATCTGGTTCAATTATTTCTTTATATAATTCTTCTCCCATATCATTATTTATATAGTTAATATTTCTTGGGATGTACTTATACCAAAATCGGTACATATTATCTTCGAGGACATATAGTCCTTTCTTTGCCTTTTTATTAAACATCGGAAGTTCTTTTCTAATAATATGAATTTTTTTCAAAACTTCAATATACTTACTTATTTTTCTGTTGTCTTCATTTAATCTAGTACTAATTTCGTTTATTTTAGTTAGGCCACTAGCAATTGTGCTAATTATAGAATTATACAAAGCTGGCTCTCTAAGTTCCTGTTTTAGTAAGTTGTGTGGTTCTTCAAATAAACTCCCATTCTTATTCAAGAAACTATTTATAATTCCATCTATAACTGACTTATGCTTACTAATAAAACTCATATATTGAGGGATTCCTCCAGTAACCGCATAAACTAGTAGCTTGTTGTAGTTTGTTTCGTTTGGAAACATTTTGATAGTATCAAAAATATCGAAAGGCATCACTTTTATTTGCATTGTTCTTCTTCCATATAGAGGAGATTGATAGCCAAGAACTTGTTCTTCCATAAAGCTCATTGAACTACCACAAAGAATAAGCATGATATTGCTATATAGAAACTTGTTATCTATAACATTTTGTAAAATAGAAGAAATAGAGTTATTCTTATCAGCTAAATATGGATACTCATCAATAAATAGAACAACCTTCTCTTCTTTGGCTTGTTCACTAATATAATCAAACGCTTTTCCCCAATCAACAAATGTATCTATGTATGATTTGGCACTTGGATAGATATTTAACACTGAATCAGAAAAATTTGATAAATTTAACAAATCACTTTGTTCAACTGCTGTATATTTAATTGCTTTCTTACTATTAATAAAATGATTTATTAAGCTTGACTTTCCAACGCGTCTTCTTCCATATATAACTGCAAAAGAAAATCCATCTCTATTATATTCATTTGATAAATTACTCATTTCACTTTCTCTACCTATAAATTTATATTTCATAATTTCAACCTCCACAAACTTTATTATACGTCTTTATATTCCCATTATATCATAGGGCAATATAATAATCAATATGTTTAT
>CAYYOU010000074.1:0-6228 GCA_964473425.1 uncultured Candidatus Izemoplasmatales bacterium
GGATAAGTACTGTTTTCCCTACTCCAGCTCCACCAAATAAACCAATTTTTCCACCTTTTATGTATGGTGCTAGTAAGTCTACCACCTTAATCCCTGTTTCAAGGATTTCAATATCACTATTTAACTGATCTAATTTAGGCGCAGGTCTATGGATAGGACTTTTTGTTACCCCTTTAGGCAGTTCTTCTTTTCCGTCAATTAATTCACCAAGTACATTAAAAATTCTTCCTAAAGTTGCTTCACCAACAGGCACACTAATTGGTGCACCAGTATTAGACACTTCCATTCCTCTTACAACTCCATCACTTGAATCCATAGCAATTGTACGAACAATGTTATTTCCTAAATGTAAAGATACCTCTAGAGTAAGTTTAACTGGAATACCATTATTATCTTCTGCTTTAACATCAACTTTTAAAGCAAAATTAATTTCTGGTAAGTTATCATCAAATTTAACATCTATTACAGGTCCCATTACCTGAACTATTTTACCTTTATTCATAATATCCTCCTTTAGTTAACTGCGTTAGCTCCACCAATTATGTCAGTTAACTCAATAGTTATTGCAGCTTGTCTTGCGCGGTTATAATGAAGTTGAAGAGTATCAATTACCTCTTCTGCATTATCAGTTGCACTTTTCATAGCTGTCATTCTAGAAGCATGTTCACTAGCTTTTGCTTCTAAAATTAATCCATACAATGTGTTTTCAACATACATTGGAATTAGATGATCAATTATCATCTGTGGACTTGGTTCATAATTATATATTAACTTCATTCCGTTATTCTTTTCAATTTCCTTACCTTGAATATCACTACTGATAATCGGAAGAATTTGTGTATATTTCACTTCTTGAGTTAATGTATTTACGAAGTGATTATAAAACACTATAATGCTATCAATTTTCCCATTCAAGTATTCTTCTTGGAACATTTTAGTAATCTCACTAAAATCAATGAATTGAATATCATCACGAACGTTAATTGGACCTTTACTTAGCAAACTATATTTCATTCTTTTTGCGTAACTATATGCTTTGAATCCAATTGGTGCAACTACAAATTCATCACTAGTTATGTGATGTCTATCTATGTGATCACTAAAAGCTTTAAACACACTTGAATTATATGGACCAGCTAGTCCTCTATCACTAGATACAAGGATATAACAAATTTTACCAACTTCACGATCTTCAAGCATTGGGTGGCTAACTAATATGTCACCCTCTAGTATGTTATCTATCATGTCTTTAAGACGGTACATTAAAGGTCTAAAACCTTTAATTGCACGATCTGCTTTTTTAAGTTTAGAAGCACTAACCATATGCATTGCTTTCGTAATCTGTGATGTCTTTTTTGTAGCTGTAATTCTTGATTTTATTTCTCTCATCGATGCCATTTTAACACCACCTTAAATGAATATTTTTTTGAACCTTTCGATTACTTCACTGATTTTATTAACTTCAGGTAAAGAATTAGTTTCAACTATTTCATCAAGTAATTTTTTACCTTCTGAATCATTTCTAAAATAATCATGAAGTCCATTTTCAAAGCGATTAATATCTTGAAGTTCAACACTATCTAAATGTCCATGCGTTAATGCGAAAATACTAATAACTTGTAACTCAACATCAACTGTTGCATGGAGTCCTTGTTTTAATATTTCAACAGTTCTTTTTCCTCGTTCAAGACGAGCTTTTGTAGCGTCATCTAAGTCACTACCAAATTGTGTAAATGCTTCAAGTTCACGATATGCAGCTAAATCTAAACGAAGCGTTCCTGAAACTTTCTTTATAGCCTTAATTTGAGCACTACCACCAACACGTGATACTGAAAGTCCAGCATTAATTGCTGGTCTAACACCGCTATAGAATAAATCACTTTGTAAGAAGATTTGTCCATCTGTGATGCTAATTACATTTGTTGGAATATATGCACTAATATCTCCAGCTTGAGTTTCAATTATTGGAAGGGCAGTAATACTACCTCCACCAAGTTTATCATTTAATTTCGCAGCTCTTTCAAGCAATCTTGAATGAAGATAAAATACATCTCCAGGATATGCTTCTCTTCCTGGTGGTCTTCTAAGTAACAAACTTAATTCACGATATGCGATCGCATGTTTTGTTAAATCATCATAAATTACTAAAACATCTTTACCTGCAAACATATATTCTTCACCCATAGTTACTCCAGTATATGGAGCTAAGTATAATAATGGAGAAGGCTCACTTGCCGAGGCACTAACAATAATTGAATAATCCATTGCACCATATTTTTTTAATGTTTCAAAAACAGTAGCCACTGTACTCTCTTTTTGCCCTATGGCAACATAGATACAAATAACGTCTTTTCCTTTTTGATTGATGATTGTATCAATCGTAATAGCAGTTTTACCAGTTTGTCTATCGCCGATTATTAACTCTCTTTGCCCGCGACCAATAGGAACTAAAGCATCAAGTACTTTTATACCTGTTTGTAATGGTTGGTTAACTGATTTACGACTCATAACACCTGTTGCTTTTCTTTCAATAGGTCTCATTTTAGTCAAGTTAATTTTACCCATACCATCAATTGGTTGTCCAAGTGCGTTAACAACTCGTCCAATAATTTCATCACCAACAGGAACTTCTAAAAGACGACCTGTAGTTTTAACTACGTCCCCTTCTCTAATGGATGTACTTTCATCAAGTAAGATTGCTCCAACGTGATCAGTTTCCAAGTTTAATACTAATCCATAAACATCTCCAGGAAATAGTAATAACTCTCCACTCATCGCGTTATCTAGTCCATGAACTAATGCAATCCCATCACCAACGCTAATAACTGTACCAGTGCTTTCTGTTTTAATCTCTTTCTCGTATTTCTTAATCTGTTCTTTTATTAAAGAACTAATTTCAACAGGATTAATTTTACTCACTTTCTCACCTCGAATCATTTAGTTAAATTGGCTTTAAGATTGTGTAAATAATTGTTGATTGTGTCATCCAGCACTTTACCTTCAAACTCAATTCTCATTCCACCAACAATTGATTCCTCAACAACATTGTTAAGCTCAATTCTTCTATTATGTTTCTTCTCTAGATTTGCAACTAATTGTGTAGTTTGCGATTTTGATAACAACTTGTTTGAGTAAACAACTACTTTCATTACTTTGTTTTGATTATCAACAATTTTAGTAAATTCTAAGTAAATATCATCAAGCAATTCTATACGAAGATTATCAATCAATACATAAACAAAGTTTTTGATTAAATCATTAGACAAAATATTACTAATGATCTCCTTTTTGGCATTTTTAGTTATTTTAGGATGATTTAAGAAATTATAGATTTCAGTGTCGATTGCGCTGTTTAAATCTTTTAAATCTGCGTGAACTCTCTCTACTTGTTTTGCTTCATAAGCCAAACCAAATAAAGCTTCTGCATATTGAAAAGCGAAATAACTCATTAATTGATTACCTCTTTAGTTACGCTCTCAAGCAGTTCGCTCTTTGTGTTTTCATCTATTTTTTTCTTAATTACTTTTTCAGCCATAAGCACTGCGACACTAACGATTTCATCGTTAATACTAGTTCGTGCTTTTTCAATTTCACTATCAATTTCTTTTTTAGCATTATCTATAATTACAGTAGCATCATTTTTAGCTTTTCCGATAATATCAGTACGCTCTTTCTCTCCGCGAGATTTTGCATCTTCAACAACGTCTTTTGCACTTAATCGAATTTTATCTAATTCAACCTGTGATTCTGTCTTAATAGTTTGTGCTTCTAAATTTGCTTGACTTGCCTCGTCAAACTCTTTTGCCATATGTTCTCTTCTACCTTCTAAATAATTAGTTATATTATTCCAAAAGAAGAATCTAACAATAAGAAACAATAGTAAAGTTGAGGCAATCTGAATTGCCATTTCTCTAGGACTAACTTTGATAGCCCCTTCAATAAATTCTTTTATAACCTCAGCAACGTAATCCATAGGATTTGCCTCCTTTGTTTACTATTTTTTCTAAGTAGCGAATATTAAAATAATTGCTACGATAAGTCCGTAAAGACCTGTTGTTTCAGCAACTGCTTGCCCTGTAATCATTAATGTTCTAATGCTTGATTCAGCTTCAGGTTGACGACCAAGTGCTTCAACTGCTTTACCAGCTGCGTAACCTTGCCCAATACCAGGACCAAATCCAGTTAACACTGCAATACCTGCTCCTAAGAAAGCCATTCCTTGTGCGAAAAATTCTGTAAATTCTGCCATAATTTTGTTTCCTCCTTATTAATATTCTTTTAATTTTTTATTTCTTTATTTATATATAAACTGATTTCTCAGTAAATAACTTATTTACTCTGAAACTGCCATACTTAAGAAAATACTAAATAAAATAAAATACACATAAGCTTGGATTGCTCCAAAGAAGATATCAAAGATTGCATGAATCATAATTGCTCCAGCGCTAACTCCAAATATTTGAACAAATCCATATCCTAATACTCCTAGGATGTCACCACCAAGTAATTCAGATAATGCAATTCCCATACTATGAGACAATCCATAAACGATAATCCCAATGATTGCTCCACTAAGTAAATTACCAAATAAACGAATACCCATTGCAAATGGAGTTGACATTTCACCAATTAAGTTAATTGGTAAAAACAAAGGATGTGGATCCATTAAGTCTTTCGCTCTTTGTTTTGGTTTCTTAACAACTAATGCCGCTACTTGAATTGAACCAAATGCTAGTATACTAAATCCTAATGCAACACTGATGTTTGATAACGGTGTTGAAAGTCCCCATAAAGCTGCAGTATTTGCAAATAATAAAAATAACAATATTGTAAGCATATATGGAGTAAATACTTTCCAATTCTTTTTAAAGAAATCATGCATCATATTGTTAACACCTTGCACAAACATCACGGAAACTAATGTTATTCCTTTTGGCACATCTGCAACACTCAGTTTTTTAACTCTAAGTCCTAGAATGATAGTAATAATCATCAATCCTACAGTTATAATCAATGATGATACTATACCTGATGATAATTCTGCATAAAACTCAGTCATTTGTTTTCACCTCTTTTTAAAACCAATAAATTAAAATATAAAACTATTTTGAATGATAATAATCCAAATGCTACTCCTAGAATTTCTAAGTCTTCAAGTAATGCTGAAGCAATTAGTATTATCGCATAAATCATGTATCTAAATGCATAGTTTCTTGCAGCTAGTTTTGTAGCCCCAGAAACATCACTTTGAAGAACTCTTTTAGAGCTTTTATATAACATGCTCATTGTCATCAAGCTAGTAACACTACCAAGAAGAAATGATAAAGCATATGTTTTATCAAATATAAAATATATAGCTCCTCCTACAAGGAGGGTGTATATCCACACAAGTGGAAAAGTGCTTATGAAGGCATCACTATTCTTCTTCATCTTTATCCTCCAATTTAGAGACTCTATCGATCAAATTCTTAATCCCGGCGAATACTCCAATGATGATAAATATTATTTTAAACACAAATACTGTGTTTAGCAATTCGTCTAGAAAATAGCCGATTGCAAAAGATATCCCAACAGTTATTATAATTTCAAATATGAAAGTTGAAACTATTGAGTAAACTTTAAAAGCATCTTTTTGTTTTTTATCCATTACTTAGTACCAAATAATCTATCTCCACAATCCCCAAGTCCTGGAACAATGTATCCAATTTCATTAAGCTTTTCATCCATTGCTGCTAGATAAATATCAACATCAGGGTGTTCTTCATTTAATCTTTTAACACCTTCAGGGCATCCAACAAGTCCTACAAAAGTTATGTTTTTTGCACCTCGTTTTTTTACCGCGGTTATTGCAGCACAAGCACTACCACCAGTCGCTAACATTGGGTCTACTACTAAGCAAGTACCATCAACAATTTCATTAGGAAACTTAGCATAGTATTCAACAGGTTCTAATGTTTGTTCATCACGATACATTCCAACATGCCCTACTTTAGCAGTTGGAATCAACATTTGAATTCCATCCACCATTCCAAGTCCAGCTCTTAAAATAGGAACTATAATTACATCCTTACTTAGTGTCTTACAGATTGTATCGGTGATTGGAGTAGTTACTTTTATTTCTTTTGTACTAAGATTTCTAGTGATTTCATAAGTTACCAATCCACCAACTTCATTCACAAGATGTCTAAATGTTTTTGTGTCAGTATCTTTGTTTCTAATAATAGCCAT
>CAYYOU010000075.1:0-6216 GCA_964473425.1 uncultured Candidatus Izemoplasmatales bacterium
AATGCAGGCACTAACTTTTTCAGAAACAAACTCATTACACTCATTGAATATTGTTCTTCTTTCTGAGTGTCCACAAATGGCATATTTACAACCCAAATCTAACATCATTGAAATAGATAATTCGCCTGTAAATGCTCCGCTTTCTTTTGGATAGAAATTTTGCGCTCCATAAAGAACATTACTGTATCTTAGTTTATCTTCAAATAAATATAAATATGGACTTGGAGGAGCTATAATAATTGTATTTTTTAATCCGAAATCATGTTCTGCAATGTCGTCTAAAAAAATACTAACTTCTTGCTTAGTTTTTTGCATTTTCCAATTTCCCGCAATAATAAAATCTTGGGTTTGCATCACACTGCTGATAATTTCTTTTCTGACTATTTGTTCAATATCTCTTTTATCCATACTATCTAACTCCTTATTTTATAACCAGTTTCTCAGATCCTCTTAAAACAAGTTTTGTTTCAAGTAATATTTCTTTTATTGAAGTTTGTTTTTCTTGCTTATTTTTAATTAAATCAAACAACATTTCCGCGGCAACTTCTCCCATTAATTCAGTTGGTCTTGATATTGTGGAAATATTTAGGTTCATTATTTCAAACATATCAACATCATCAAAACTGATGAATGCCATATCGCCAGGAACTGATACTCCATTTTCAATAAGCGCTTTAATACAACCAAGAGCCATCATATTGTTTGCTGCAAAAATAGCAGTAGGTTTTTGTTCAAGTTGCAAAATTCTTTTCGTTATCTCGTATCCACTTTCAAGTTTAAAATCACCATAAAAAACTAAGTCTTCTCTAATATCTATGTTGTTTACTCTCAAGGAATTTTCATATCCATAAAATCTTTCACGTCCTGGTTTAGAAGACATTGGTCCAGAAATTATCGCAATATCTTTATGCCCTTCTGCGATTAGAGCATTAACAGCATCGTATGCTCCTGAAACATTATTGATAAAAACAGAATTAAAGTGTGACAAGTTGATTCCACGGTCTAATAAAACAATTGGTACACCTAGAACTTCAAGCTGATATAAATATTGTGAATTATATTCTACTTGGTCCGTTTTAGGAGTGATGATTAGTCCTAAAATATTTTGCGATTTAAACATCTCTAAATATCTTAATTCTTTTCCTATTTGTTCTTCTGTATTACAAACAAGTAAGCTAGCTGAAAAATTATCAGCAACTCTTGATATACCTTTTATTACTTCTCCAAAAAAGGGATTAGATATATCTGGAATCACAACTCCAATAATATTACTTTTCTTATTTGAAATCGATTGTTCAATTATCTTGTCATCACTCGCAAGTTCATTAAAAGCATTTAGAACAAGATTCTTTGTTTCTTCTTTTACATAACCACTTTGATTCATTACCCTAGAAACAGTAGCAACAGAAACCCCTGCTCTTACTGCAACATCTTTATTTTTAACCACTAATTACACCCCTTTGCTGTAATAAGAAATTTTCTTTCATATATATTTATATGTATTATGCTTTATTATAAGGGTTTAAAGAGTAAATGTCAATAATCTTTTCAGAATAGTCTTGTTTAGTATGTAATATTATTACATATAATAGTTAACGCTTACATTTATTTCGTTTCTCTTATACTAAATATGATGTTTCGAAAAAGTATACAAAAAAACACCATTGTATAATTTACAACAGTGCCTAATTAGTCTTGTTTTTTAATGTATAATTCTTCTACTATCCTTTTTACTCTTTCGTTTACTAAGTACTCATCTAGTGTTCCTTCAAATGTATGAGAACCTAAATCTCCTAAAATAACTGCTTTGTTACAAACTGTGTTAAGCAGTCTATGATCATGCGATGTTAGTAAAAGTGCTCCTTTGAATTCCGTAAAACCTTTATTAACTGACTGTATAGATTCTAAATCTAAGTGATTTGTTGGTTGATCAATCAACAGAGTATTAGCTTCTGATAACATTAGTTTTGAGAACATGCATCTCATTTTTTCTCCACCACTAAGATACTTAACACTCTTTAAAGGTTCGTCATTACTAAATAACATTTTCCCAAGAAATCCTCTTAAGTAAGACTCGGCTGGATCTTTTGAAAACTGTTGTAACCATTGGATTAAATTTTCATCATTATTCTTGAAATAACTATCATTATTTGCTGGCAAATAAGCAGTTGTTACTGTTTGCCCCCATTTAATTGTACCAGAGTCTTGACTATGTTCTCCAGAGAGTATTTTCAGTAGAATTGATTTGGCTAAATCGTTTTTACCAAGTAGAGCAATTTTTTCTCCACGGTTTACTACAAATGAAACATTTTCAAATATTTTGCGGCCATCTAATGATGCGCTTAAATCTTCAATAACCAATACATCCTTACCTAATGGTTTTTCAATGTCAAATCCAATAAATGGATACAACCTTGAAGAAGGTACAATTTCTTCTAGATTTATTTTATCCAAAGACTTCTTTCTTGAAGTAGCTTGAGATGATTTTGATGCATTCGCACTAAATCTAGCAATGAATGCTTTTAGTTCTTTTATCTTTTCTTCTTTTTTCTTATTTTTGTTTGTCATTAATTTACGAACAAGTTGAGATGATTCCAGCCAAAAGTCGTAATTTCCAGGATATAATTTAGCTTGATAGAAATCAATATCAATCATATGAGTACAAACTTTATTTAAAAAGTGTCTATCATGAGATACAGTTATAACTGTATTATCATAGTTTATTAGAAACTCTTCAAGCCATGTAATTGCATCAAAGTCTAAGTTATTTGTTGGTTCATCAAGCAGAAGAATATCAGGCGATCCAAACAGAGATTGAGCTAATAAAATTCTTACTTTATCTTTTGGTAAGATATCACTCATCTTCTTATAAAAGTTATCTTGTTGAACTTTAAGTCCATTTAGTAATTTTTCAGCCTCATATTCCGCGTTCCATCCGTCTAATTCAGCAAACTCAATTTCAAGTTCTGCGCTCTTCATACCATCTTCATCTGTGAAAACATCTTTTGCATATAGAGCATCCTTTTCCTGCATTATGTCAAACAGTCTGTTATGCCCCATAATAACTGTCTCTATTGCCGTATGATCATTGTATTCATTCTGATCTTGTTTTAAAACAGCCATACGTTTTCCTTTATCAATAAAAACGTCTCCTTTTGTTGATTCTTTTTCACCTGAAAGAACCTTAAGAAACGTTGATTTTCCTGCACCATTTGCCCCAATAACGCCGTAGCAATTGCCTGGGAGGAACTTTATATTTACATCCTCAAATAATTTCTTATCTGAGAAAATTAAGTCTAAATTTGACACTGTAATCATGATACCACTCCTAACCTCATAGATAGTAACACAATCAGTGAAAAAAGCCAAGTAATTAGTTTCATAATATCAATATATTTTAGTGAAAAAAGTCCAAGAAATAATGTAAAAAATTTCTGAAATAAAAAAACGTCATAAATGACGTTTTTAATAGTTAATTCCTGCAGCTTGTACATTTGATATTTCTTCTGCTGAGCAAGGTGTAACTCCGTACACCATTTCACAACTTGGACATCTTCCTTCGTGATTTGTCATTTGAAATTCAGTCCCACACTCACACTTTATATCAAATGCAATTGGAAGTGGTGTTTGGCTAAATCCTTTTACTCTTACTTTGTCCACCATCAAAGTGTCTTTCGTAAAATTGCAGTCGCATGTTTCAGACATGTTTTACCTCCTGTGTATGTATATTATAGTATTATATATAATAAATTCAATAATAGATACTAAAGTATTAAGTTTTATAATTATATGTTTTCTATTACAAATAGTGTCTATTATGTAAGGAGAAAAAAATTATTTATCTAGAATTTTTTATTATTATATACTATTATTAGGTAAGAACCAGGCAGTTGGTCAAAACATATAAAACAAAATAAGATAGAGGAGAGAATATAAATGAGAGATAATTTTACTTTAGTAGCAAAAATTGAAGCAAAAGAAGAACACAGAGAAACTATTAAACAAGCACTTCTCAATATTATCGAACCAACTCTTAAAGAAGAAGGTTGCTTATTGTATTCTCTACATCAAGATAGAAACAATCCAAATTTGTTTATGTTCTATGAAATTTGGGGTACAAAAAAACTATGGGAAGCACATAATGTTAGCCCTCATATCTTAGCTCATAAATTAGCAACAGATGGAATGATGTCTGAATTCAAATTATTTCAACTATCTAAACTTACAAGATAGTACATAGCATTAACTATTTATAGTAAAAAAGATGCAATAAGCATCTTTTTTATTTTACTTTATTTTTCTAAGTTCATCCCAAATATCATCAATGATGATAAGACCAACATTATTATCAACTTTTAGAGTTTGTTCAAAGAAATCTGTCATCGTGCTTTTTAAAATCGAAACAAGATAGTCTCCTTCAAGTTCGCCTGTCCAACCTAAGTGTTTCGTCAACGGGGAATACATATAGGCCATTGAAAAATCATAATGTGTGGTTTTATCTATCCTGTAAAGTCTAGTGTTATCAAGATTCTCATCAACCAATTTTAATAAATTTTTATTGTTTGGGCCAACTTCCCAAGATTGACTTCTTAAAAACAATACAGGAATATCTAATCCTTTTTCTATTTCCGCATCATATATTGGTTCTACCCATGCGTCCATTCCAAATAGCGCTTTGATTCTATCATCATTAATGGCAACTGCAACATCTGCTCCACCACCAGTTGAATGTCCTAGTAAACCAATGTTTGCTAAATCTAATCTACCTTCGAATCTTGATAAAACATCACCCGTATTCATCTTTTCTAGTTCATCAAGTGTTAAGGTGATATCACCTGCATAAGTATTTACCAGTGCATTAGCGTACCTTAAGAAGTCAGAAGTTGTGTCTCTATCTGGAAGAGCATCAAGATTGACATAAGCTATCTCTTCATCACTAAAAACAGTAGCTACTGAACCATAAGTATGATCAATACCAATAACTACATATCCTAAACTAGCAAGTTCTTCAGCTAAATCTGTATGAAGATTTCTAAACCCTCTCCACCCATGTGAAATAACTACTACTGGATATGTTTCAGAAGCTTCACTAATTGGTGCTTCATGATAAGAATTTGACATAACAAGTTCAGTATGATCAAGTATAAAAGAAGGTAAAGAAAAATCTTTTGCTAGAGCTTGAGCTACAACTCGCCCATCTTCTAACCAAGGGACAAGATCATACCCATCAGTAGATTCTGCTGGATACCAAACTTGTATTTTTATTTTCCTATTTCCTTCTACTCCATAAACTTCTAATCTATCATTATCTGTAAGAACAAACGACTCTGTTCCAATTGAAAAGTCACCACTCGGAAGTGGCATTCCATATACAGGGAAAGCAAAGCTAGACATAACTGATAATAAAATCAAAAACCCTGAAATACTTAAGATACTTATTCTTATGATTTTTTTATTTTGAAATTCATCAAATCTGAAAATAAAAATAATCGACATCATAATACCCAAAAACATTGCTATATACAATGGGTATATTTGCCATCTTGTACTTTCTAAAACGATATGTAGTATAAATAAAATCAGAGTTATACCTAAGAGCAAACTCATATATTGTTTTTTTATTGATTTGTATTTTATTAGTAACCCTAAAATACTTATAGTTAAGAGAAATATAATAATTTCAATTATTTGCATTTTTATTACTCCTTTTAATCTGAAATAATCATTTAATTACTTCAAGTTTGAGATGTGTAAAAAGATTTTGTATGAGGTATACGAACTTTATAATTTTGTATGAGTCCCATCACAATATGGTTTATCATTTGATTGTTTACAGGTACAAAGTTTTCTTGTTTGGTCTTCACTTACAGTAACAAGTATTGGTTCACAAAAATATCCTTTATGTGATCCATCACAAAATGGTTGAGATTTACTGTGCCCACATTGACACCAGTTATAAATTTTACCCTTTTTTAATTCCACTGATATTGGTTTGAACGTCTTTTTATCCATCAAATCACTCTCCTTATATTAATTGTACCATAGCATTTATAAGTTAGCTACTTTTGCACATTTGATCCTAAATTGCATTTAAAAAAGGTGTTACCAATACTGATAACACCCTTATTTGATATTTGTCTTGTTGTTATGGAGTTTATAACGCTTTATTGGTTGTCTTTATGGAGTTTATCTCCTTGTCTTAATGGAGTTTTATTG
>CAYYOU010000076.1:0-6034 GCA_964473425.1 uncultured Candidatus Izemoplasmatales bacterium
CTTGTTAATTACACAATGGACTATACTGCACCATGGAAGCTTCTAGTGTTTGTTTTTGCTTATTTACCAGTGTTTATTTGGCAATTAGTTTTGTCTAACATTGATGTAGCAGGAAGAGTATTGCGTTTAAAAATCCCTTTAAATCCAGGTTTTGTTAAAATCAAAACTGATTTAAAAGGTGATTTTGCTAAACTAGCACTTGCAAACTCAATAACACTAACTCCAGGAACATTATCAGTAGATGTTGATGGTGAATATTTGTATGTTCATACGGTTGATGTTAAAGGTAAAACACCTGAAGAAAACAGAAAAAATATTAGTGCCAAATTTGAAAAAGTTTTGGGGTGGGTTTTTAAATGATAAATATTATTGTGTTCTCACTTGTGGGACTAGGAGTTTTATTTTCAGTGATTAGATTATTAAAAGGACCAACAACAGCAGACAGAGTTGTAGCTCTTGATACATTCAACGTTATTGTTATTGGAGTAATAGCTTTACTTGCTTATCAGTTTGAAAATTCGTTATATCTTGATATCGCGATTGTTTATGCTATCTTAGCATTTATTGAAACAATTGTATTCGCAAGATACGTGGAGGGTAATCATGGAGATTGTTAGTTATGTGTTTATGATAATTGGTGGAGTATTTTATCTTCTTGGTGGACTTGGTATTTTAAGAATGCCTGATACATTTGATAGAATTCAAGCTGGAACAAAAGCGACAACACTTGGTGCATTTGCATTGTTAATTGGGATTGGAATTGCTAATCCTGACTGGCTGTTAAAAGTATTTTTAATCATTATTTTCATAGCTATTTCGAATCCTATTGGATCTAGTGCACTTGCAAAAGCTGCATATAAAAGTGGTGCTTTACCAAGTAATTTGGTTCAAGATGATTTAAAAGAACTATTTGGAGGTGAAGATGATGACGTTAATTAGTATTGTTGAAATAGTCATTTCTGTCTTACTAGTTGTTCTTGCATTTTTAGCAATTAATTCAAAATCTTTAATTA
Organism: uncultured Candidatus Izemoplasmatales bacterium; assembly: GCA_964473425.1. Taxonomy (GTDB): domain Bacteria; phylum Bacillota_I; class Bacilli_A; order Izemoplasmatales; family Izemoplasmataceae; genus JAFGXW01. The sequence continues at coordinate 1,014 of CAYYOU010000076.1, forward strand.
AATCCGTTATGTTCTTATCTTCTTTAAGCATGTTAGCTGTAATTGGATTTGTGCTAATGAAAGCACCTGATGTTGCTGTTACAGAAGCAGTAATTGGTAGTGGGCTTGTAACAAGCTTGTTCGTGTTTACTTTACTTGCCGTAAGAAAGGTAGGTAAAAAAATATGAAAAACTTTTTAGCATTAGTATTTACTTTATTTCTTGGGTTTATGATTATTACTGCGCTTAGTAATAATGAAGCTTTTCCTAAATACGGAGAAGCAGATGTATCGACAAGAGTAAGTCAAAAATATCTTGATAGAAGTGTTAACGGAAATCCTGGAGAAATAATTTTTAGAGAAGCTACAAATTTAGAAAGTGGTCCAGCAAATACTGTGACTGCGATTGTTGCGGATTATAGAAGTTTTGATACTTTAGGAGAAGTAACAGTTTTATTTATTAGTTCACTTGGAGTTGCATTACTTCTAGGAAGTACAAAACAACGTCGTATGGAATTAGATTTCCATCCTAACTTCATGTTAAAAGTTGGGTCACGTGCTTTATTTGGCATTATCTTAATGACGGGTATTTATATAAGTATTCACGGTCATTTAACACCTGGTGGAGGTTTCCCTGGTGGTACGATGATTGCATCATCTATGCTGCTTCTTTACTTGGCAGATGATGAGTTTAGAGCAAAAATCAAAGGATTCAAAATATTAGAAAGTGCTGCTGGTAGTGCTTATGTAATTATTGGGTTACTTGGATTATTAATTGGTTCTTATTTCCTTGAGAACTTACTTAATAATGGAGTACTTGGTTATTTATTTAGTGCTGGAATGATTCCAATAATTTATGTATTAATTGGATTAAAAGTTGGTAGCGAAATCTCTGGTGTTATTGATAATTTCCTTACAGAGGAGAGTGTTTAAGATGTTACAATATGCTGCTATAGTGTTATTAATGTTAGGCCTTTATGGCTTACTAACACAAAGAAACATCATTAAAATTATTATATCTTTAAACATTCTTGAAATTGGATTAAATTTATTTATCGTAAGTGTTGGATTTGTAGATGGAGGGTTAGCCCCTATCTTTACAAGCGTAAATAACTCAAGTAATTTAGTGTTTGTAGATCCACTTCCCCAAGCCTTAGTACTTACTGCAATTGTAATTGGAGTAGGAACAACAGCACTTGGACTTGCTTTAGCTAAAAATATATATCAAAAGTACGGTACTTTTGAAATAGATGAAATGGGGGAAGAATAATATGAGTGCGATATTACTAATTGCAATACCTTTGCTTGCTGCATTTATTTCAATTTTATTTAAAAAAGCTTCTCCGTATATATTACTATTTGTTTCATTTGGGAGTGTGATTATCTTAGGATATTTACCACTTGAGACAATTACTATTGGTGGATTTAGTGCGCCTTATGGAATTAACTTAGTATTAGACCAATATAGTTTAATTGCATTATATGTTGTTGATACTTTATTCTTCTTAATTGTTGCAATTGCTTGTGTAAAGTATAAAAAGATTAGCACAGTGTTACTTGTAGCACTTGCTGGATTAAATGGAATATTACTTACTGGTGACTTATTCAACTTATTTGTGTTTATTGAAGTTAGTGGGATTGCTGCTTACTTGATTACAACAACAAATAAAAAACCGCTTGCTACATTTAATTATTTAGTGGCAGGAACAGTTGGAAGTAGTTTATATTTACTTGGATTAATCATTTTATATGCAATGTTTGGAACATTAAATATGGCTGACATGTCAGCGAACATTGCTAGTTCAGGGTTAACTACAGCAGTAGCGTTCCCGTTCTTGTTAATGTTTATTGGTCTTGGTGTTGAAGCAAAACTATTACCATTTAACAGTTGGGCTAAAGGAATTTTAGCACACTCAAATAAATTAACTGGGCCAATGATTGCCTCAGTTTACGCTGCTGCGATTGGATTTGTGTTTGGTAGATTATTAACTAGTGTATTTGTCTTTAGTGATAAACTAGGGCTTATCTTAACAATAATAGTGATAGCTACTATTGTTGCTGGTGAAGCTATGGCATTTGCATCTGGTAAAGTTAGAGAAATCTTATTATTCTCAAGTATTGCTCAATCAGGACTTGTTGTCTTAATATTCCTTCAAGGATTTGTAGGATGGGGAGTATTCCTTATTGTTGCTAACGCTGCTGGGAAATTAATTTTGTTTATGATTGCAAATCACGCTAGTGATGAGCTTGGAACTGATGAAGTGAAAGCATTCAAAGGATTGTTTGTGAATAATAAAGTAATTGGGTTAGCATTTACAGTTGCTAGTTTAAGTGCAATTGGATTACCAATGTTCTTAGGATTTGTTGTTAAGATGAATATCTTAGGTGATTTATTTGCAACAGGAGATTATTTAATTCCCGCTGTTATCTTAATTACTAGTATTGTTGAAGGTATATACTTTGTTAGATTGTTAATGAAATTATGGTACAAAGAAGACAACTTACCTGTTGTTCAGTATGAGTTTGTCTTAAAATATGTAGTAGTTGTTCTGGCAGTTTTAATCATGCTGTTTGGAGTATATAGTGCTCCTGTTGAAACAACAGCTAATGATATAGATGCAAATACTATTGTTGAAGGAGGAAATCTCTAATGGCTAGTATTGAATATATTATATTACTTACTGCGCTGTCAGGTCTTCTTGCTTATGGCGTAGGTAGAATAAACAAAGTAGCAGGAGCAGTTATAACGATAATAGCTAGTATGTTTGTGTTTGTAAGTGTTACTTACTTTGGATACAATAATGAGTTAATTAATAGTACAGAGCTTTTTCCATATGTTACATTTAGTGTTACTTATTTAGGACTATTCTTTGCGATCTTAGTTACATTTATATTCGCAATGGTATCGTTTTTTAATCCGTTCTTTGTGGAAAAATATAAATACCCAGCAGCTTACTCAATGTTATATTTACTTAGTTTAGCTGGTGTACTTGGAGTATTCTTCACAAATAACTTTATGTCTTTATTCTTCTTCTTTGAATTTGTTGTTTGGACAAGTTTATTCTTAATCCCAATGGGTAAAAGTAGAAGAGCTGCTTCATCATATTATGCATTTAGTACATTCGGAAGTTTCGCGTTACTAGCTGCAATATTCGTTATGAGAGAAGCTTCTGGTACATTCAATATTGTTAGTTCAATGGCAAGTGTAAATGGGACAGAGAGCGCTATTGTTATGGTATTACTATCAATAGCTGCATTTGCTAAACTTGGTGCATTTCCATTAAATGTTTGGTTACCACGAGTACTTGGTAATTCGCCAGACGCAGTTAGCGCTGTGTTTAGTGGAGGACTTGAAAAGCTTGGTGCATTTGTTGCAGTGCTCGCTTTAGTTAAACTTGCTCCGTTTGGATTTACAGTAGATGTTACTGGTCTTCAAGCAAGTCAATATGTTATAGCAATTTTAGGGGCAATGACAATTGTCTTTGGTACATTGATGGCTATTAGACAAGATGATGCTAAAAAGTTACTAGCTTATTCATCAATGAGTAATGGTGGTTATATCTTAGTAGCACTTACTATCGCGAGTAGTACGAGTGTTGCAGGTGGATTATATCACGTTGTTGCTCACGCACTAGCTAGTGCAGCAGCGTTCCTTGCTATTGCTGCAGTATCAAGACAAACAGGAACTACTAAAATGAGTGAGATGGGCGGGGTTATTCATAAAATGCCTGTTACTTATGTCGTATACTTAATCGCTATTATCTCAATGGCGGGTATTCCTCCAATGGGTGGATTTATTAGTAAATGGCTTATTTTCCAAGCTGTTATTGATAAAGGATTAATCTTAATCGCAGTTGCTGTATTCTTTGGTAGTATAGGTTCATTCTTATACGTATTCAGACCGCTTGCTGCATTATTCCTTGGTCAAGAATTCCCTAAATGGGCTAAAACGATGAAAGAAGCACCAGTCTTAATGCTTGTTCCAATGGTAATCCTTAGTGGGTTAATCATTTATACTGGTGTACTTCCTAATTTCTTCTTAGGATTTATAAATGATGTTCTTATAGAATCAGGGGTTACTCCTCTTGTTCTTGGAAACTTTACTGTTGAGGGAACGAACGGAATATTGCAACCAGCTTTAATTGCTGCAGTATTTGGGGTTGGAGTTTTAATTGCATTCATTATCTTTATTCTGCTTAAGAAATCACGAAAAGTTGAATTAATGGATACATATACAGCTGGTAACTTTATTTATACAGAAGAATTATTACATTATAGTCTTGATTTTTATGCTCCACTTGAAAGACTGTATGAAAAATATATTAATATTACGAAAGACTTCTATAAAAAATTAGAAAATAAGGTTGTGACTTTAGGCCAAGTAATGAAATATTATTTCTTTACTAACAAACCTGAAATAACGGTCTTTTGGATAATTGTTATTATAGGGTTCTTATTGTGGGGTGAAGTATTATGATCCTTAATATCTTATTTGGTGTAGGTGTTGCATTCTTCGGATTCGTGCTTCAAACAACTGTTGCTGGTGTGAACCGTAAAGTTGTTGCTAGAGTTCAAAAACGTTATGGACCTAAATGGTACCAAGAATTCTTAGATATCTTTAAATTATTAAGTAAGAGAGCTACAACGCACGGTTGGATTTTTGACTTTGGAGTAATAATGGCACTTGGTGGTATTATTGGTACTGCAATGTTTATGCCAATTACAAGTGATTTAGTTGCTTTTGAGAATTTCGATAACTTCTTTATCTTTGTCTATTTAATCGCTGTTGGAATGTTAGGTATGGCTATGAGTGCTAGTGGTAGTGGTAATCCACTTGCTAGTATTGGAGTTATGAGAGCATTAACTACGATGCTTGCCTACGAAGTTCCATTTATGATTGTTGTAATAACAATCATTAAATTAACAGGAACAAGTAGTGTTTCTGGAATTGCAGAATTCCAGCAATTAGCCGGAAACAACTGGTTTATGATTGCACTTCCACTTGGTGGAATAGTAGGAGTTATGAGTTTAATGGGTATGCTTG
>CAYYOU010000077.1:0-5911 GCA_964473425.1 uncultured Candidatus Izemoplasmatales bacterium
CACGTAAATAAATAGCAAGCTTTTTCCTTCAACACTTTTACTTTTAATACTCTTGTGAATTGCTGCCGGCCATGCAAATCCGAAGCAAATTAACATTCCAATTTCAAATATACTCATAATGTTCTCCTGTGTTATTACTCTTCTGTTTCAATTCTTTTTAAATCAACATTAAATAGATTTCCTAAGAATACATCTACATCTTCTCCGTTTAAAAAATAATTATAAATTAGTGTGCTAGATGATTTCTCAAGTCCTATTACTACTGTATTGTGATGAACTGCTGAATCATATTTTAGTGAATCAATTTCTTCTTCAGTAAATTTATCTCCAACTAATAAAATCACTTTAATTAGCGATTTATTAGACGCATAAGCAGTTAATTCATTACTTATTTCTCTCGTGGATGGGCATACTTCCTCTGTCTTACTATCAATAAAATACACAGCAATACCTAATAAATTTATATTGTCATCTATTTGTTTTAAAGCTAAGATGTAAACATCATTTTTATGAACTATGATAAAATCATCATCAAATAAATTCTTATATGTATCCTCATTAAAATATTCTAGAGTATCATTAAACACATCAAATGTTTTCATTAATGCTACTCTTTTTAAATCGTTTACTTTTCTCACATAATAGATAAATTCATTAAAGAAGAATTTATATAATAATGTCATTATAAAGGCTATAATACCTAAGGTTAAGAAATATGTAACAATTTGGTAAATAAACATCAATACTATCAAAAGTAGAAAAATCGCGATAAACAACCCGTAAAATAATTTAGCTTTCTTTAAATATTGTGAATCCTTCTCTGAATAATAATCATATTCTTTTCTTGTCATATTGAACCTCCACTTGTTACTATATTATACCTTATTTCAGACTTTCTGATTAAGTTTTTTTGACATGAAACAAATTACCTGTTTACCATCACTTGTCTTTACTCTTTTTATAACATTAAATCCTAATTTCTCATAAATAGGAATATTTGATAAATCAGCTGTTTCTAACACCATTTCTTTGTAACCTAAGCCTTCAAAATACGTATAAGAATTTCTTATTGCATTCCCCATATGTCCTTTGCCTTTATAACTTAAATCAACCCCAGTAGAATAAAGATGAACTTTCCCTTCTTTATCTTCTGCGTTCTGATACTTATTGTAGACTTTAAAATATTTCATTAGTTTCGCTATCTCTGAAATTCTCAAATTAAATATTACCTTAACAACTAATAATAAACTATTTGTTCGCAATATCCTCATAAAAGAAATTTGAGTCTTATCACTTGCATCCATAAAAGTTATATAGCCTATTGGTTTAAAATCTTTCTTCACTATAGAGATATACCCATGTTTATTTATAATTTTATACATCATGAGAAAAGTATTAAATAATACAATCTTTCGTTTATTGTCTTTTTTGATTGTGTACACAAAATTCGAGTGAGTTAAAAATGCATCACTCATGATGTTTGCCATCTCAATGAGTTGATTTTTATTTAAGTATTTATTACTATTCTCTTCAATTATCATAAAATCATCCTAATACTTATTTTGAGCCACTCTAAGTAAACTCGCTCCAAAGCGATCTAACTTAATAATAAAATGTCTATCTCCATAGTCAAAAGATAAATCTCTTCTTAATGTCATTACTGGATTTCTAATATCTTTTATATCTACTACCTCGTCAATAGCTCCAGAAAAATGGAATCCTCTTTCTTTATACACAAGGTTTACTCTTCCAACAGGAATTCTAGCATCATCCTCAAATCTTAAGAAATCTAAAAATCCAGAACTCTCTATTACCGATTCTTCAAGTTTTACCTTAAATCCTCTTTGGAATTCATCCCAATCAAGTAAATTATCAAATTTGAATCCATGAAGGAATCCATATTCATCCATATATCCTTCAGTATGACAATGTGTACATTCAAAAGTATTTCCTTTTGTAGTTAAAGAATTTACAGCTTCACATTCTGGGCAAACATATATCGCGTTTTCTAATCCTTCAGCAAGTTTTTTTCCAGGATGCTTCACCATTGCTTTTCTTTGATACTCATAATCATTATTCGCAAGTGCCTTATGAATTCTAATCTGAATTTCTTTAACACTCATATTTGTAAGTTCCTCTTTGGGAATAGTTAGATTGTAATTTAGTTCCGCTCTTCTATTCTTTCTTTTACCTGTGGCCCATCTGGGCTTTGATAAAAATCCACCTTTGACGTTACAAGTAATAACGTCTACTTTTAATTTCTTAATTAGTTTCATTGTTGATTCTTCAATATATTTTGTTGAACCATAAAATGTCGTATTTCCCTCAGGAAAAATTAGTATTGGGTATCCTCTTTTAACTGCTCTAATTAATCCTCTAGCAGTTACTAAATCACTCAATCCTTTAGATTTTGGAATTATATGCGCTACATGAGTAAAAAGAAACTTTGTAGGTTGATGAGTAAACAAAGTTCTTGATGCTACAATAAAAGACGCAACTTTAAAGCGCATTGGAACTTGTACAACATCAAACAAGTATGTATGGTTAGCAAGCATAACATAAGGTTCTTTCGTTTTATAGTTTATTCTTTTATCTTTATTTATTGTTACCCTCATATCAAAAAACATCCACACATGTGTAAAAGGACGAACTATTGTAAGTAGAAAATCCTGAAATAAATCTTTTTTAGTTTTTTTCATTTTGCACCTCTGTGTTTTGTCTATAAATAGTTTACAATATTACTTTATATAATTCAAGAAACAGCATACAAAAAGCTCTATTTTAGAGCCTTTTTAATTGTTAATGAGTGTCTAGAATGTATCAAAGATTAACAAGACAGCACTATACATTAATAATGATGCCATAATAATATTAAATATTTTGTAATATTTTGATAAGAATGTCTTAAATAAATATCCAAATGAACCCCATAATAGTACTGATATGAAACACAATACTGCTAGAAAAATCGAAATATAAACAAGATCAATTAACTCAGCTCCAGAAGACAGAAACATACCTGTAGCTGTTATTCCAAAAATAAAGGCTTTAGGATTAACAAATGTCAATAATAATCCTTTTAAAAACAACTTATCTATTGTGATATTCTCTTTATATTCAATACCTTCAGATACAATAATTCTATATGCAAGGTAGGCTATAAAAATAGCACCCCCGTATCCTACAAATTTATCAATTGATGAAATACTATCAAATAAAAAGACATTAAAATACGAAGTTATTACAAATACAATGAATGTTCCAAGTAAGACTCCTAACATAAAAGGCAAAGTTTTTATTATACCTATCTTTGATGATGAAGATGAGGACATAATATTATTTGGACCAGGTGTAAAAGTAGCTACAAGTACATAAATTAAAATATAATCCAAAATAGTCACATCCTTCCGTTATGTTATTTTATCATCGATACAAATTATAGGCAAACTGAAAATACAACTTAATACAAATGATAATAAAAATGTTAAAATACTCCGAATTAATTCACATCCTTTGCAGATTGATATCTAATCTAATATAATAGAGTTATAACGATATGGAGGTAACAATAATGGATCTAGAAATTAAAAAAGGAAAAGGTAGATTTTTTATCGGAGAAAGTGAAGAAAACGACGTAGCAAGAATTACATTTTTATATAAAGAAGATAACGTGATAGACATTAATCATACATTTGTTAGTCCTGAATTAAGAGGGCAAGCAATTGCTGAAAAATTACTAAACAAAGTAGTTGAGTTTGCAAAAGAGAACAATTTATTAATTATACCAACTTGTTCATATGCTGTAAAAAAAATGACTAGAAATGATGAATACAATGATGTTTTATTAAATAAAATTTAAAAAAAGTGCAAATGCACTTTTTTTAATTGTCTAAAATTGATCTTTAAATCCATCTCTAATAACTTTATATTCACCTGTTTCAGTATTTAAATCGTATATATTAAAATTATTTTTAACATCAAATTTATCATCTCGATGTGCAAAGTTGAGAGAAGCACTTCCGCCTTCTTTACTTTCAACTCTATGAAATACTCCAGTTGGCCATACTAACATGCCAGGTACATCACATAGTAATTTACCATTCTGGTAAATTTCAGTTGGAGTTACAATGAATTTTTCGATTTTACCATGTTTTTTAGTATACAAATCAACATGTCTTTCACCATGTAAAACAAGTAAATTATCACCTTGGTGTGGATGCATATACCAAGGTCTTTCAACATTGCCAATCTTCCCTGGTGAAACAGCATTTGATTTATGAATTACTCTGTCTACTCCAGAAACTGGATCAAACAACTCTTTTGTAAATACGTCAAAAATTACTCCTTCTGTTTCTCTAAATCTTTTTAAGTGAACTATTTCAAATAAGTTTTCAACTTTTTCCATATTTTCTCCTCTTTAGACTCTTATAACTTGATTATATCACAATACTCTAAAAAAAAATTTTTACACGTCTTTCCCTTCCCACTCAAGATAAAATCTATTTAGAAATTCAACCATATATGCCGTTCTCTTTTCAGCTATTTTTTTTGCTTCTTTTGTATTCATTAGATCTTTAAGTTTTAAAAGTTTATCATAGAAATGAGATATTGAATCAGAATTATCTTTTATATCCGGATTATAAATCATTCGATTATTCTTTCCGCCAAATGCAAATGTTCTAGCGATACCTATTGCACCAAGTGCTTCTAACCTATCTGCATCTTGTACAATTTTACCTTCTAAACTGTCGGGAATATTCCCTTTCGAATAAGAAATATTCTTTATAATATAAATAACTGTTTCTACTTCATTTACTGTATATCCTATTTTAGATAAAGTTTTCTCAACATCAGTTAAAGATTTTGTAATATCCCTTGTAACCTTTTGATCAATTAAGTCATGAGTTAATGCAGCAACTTTTACAATATCCAAATCTATCTCCATGTTTTTTGAGATTTGTACAGCATTATTCATTACTCTTAAAGCATGATGAAAATCATGTCCTGTAGTTTCTGACATTAGTAAGCTTTTAACATATTGTATTACTTGATTTAATCTAGTATCCATAATAACCTCTCCCAAAGAAAAAGATAACTATTTAGTTATCTTTTATTGTATCCTAATTTTAACTTTTTGTAATTAAAATTCGAAATGAAATATACTCCATGTAAAAAGAAGAATCCTATCACAATGAATACTATAATATAGTATGGCCAGTCTGGTAAAAACCTAGCAATGATTAAAGGTTTCTCACCAATGAACATATAGTTCTTATGAAAGAAGTAATTTACCAATATAACTACTGGCGACACAACTATGAACCATCCAAAGGTCTTATAGATTGAGGATAATTTAATTCTATACCCATATGCTCTGTAATAATATATTGGAACTATCGTAATGCTCATATGAAGCAAAATGAAATGGTAGTATCTCATATTATAATATGTGTATCCCAAAGTGTTTGGTATGAACAAGGCGAGTAACCCTCCAAGAATTCCGACAAAGAATAGAATTTCAAAGACTTTATACTTATTAGTTGCAAGGAGTACAATTGATAGCATTACTCCAAAACTACATATGTGGAGTGGAACACTAAACATTCCAAATCCCCAATAATGAATGTGATATGAAATCTCTAAAAATAACAACCATATCATGAATCCATATCTAAATACTTTCTCATATTTTGAATTATGAATCCTTTTTGCAATCATAAGAGTTCCAATAACACTAACTATTCCAAGTAATATTAAAATACCATGTTGCCATGTGAATGGTTTCATAGCTAAATCAAAATCAATATCATGTCCAAAAAATCTTCCGAAACTCATATAATCACCTCATCAATCAGTAGGTAGTGTCAAATTTTCTCTTTTTGCACTACTTTTTTTATATTTTATATTCAAC
>CAYYOU010000078.1:0-5812 GCA_964473425.1 uncultured Candidatus Izemoplasmatales bacterium
CCACTACTTAGTAGTAGTTTATGTGTAGGATGACCATCTTGTGATCTTTCGATCCCAAGTGAATCTATTCCTACTCCTCTAATCTTTAAGTCTTTTAAATATGCAGCTGCGGTTTCATCCACAAAGACAAATTCATTATTAAAGTCCTCTTCATAACTGTTTTTAGTTTTGAACAAGACAAAATCATTCTTTTCAATGTTTAAGCCTTTAATATTCTCAAAACCAATAGAGTTTGAAACAGAGGTTAAATCAAATACTTTTGCTTCACCAATTAAATCTTCTAGGACTTCAGAATCAGATGTTTTACCATTACTTATCATATGTAATGGGTAATCAACATGTGTTCCTGTATGAAGACCAATTGTAAGTGTTGTTTCATATCCGCCATCATGCACTCGAGAGTCTGGTTGAATAAAGATTGGTCTTTTATCAAGATTTCTCTTATATGTTTGCATAGAAGGTGTTATCTTCATTGATACATCATAAATCATTTACTTCACCTACTCCTGATAGACGTATTATTTCTTTTAATTCAGAGAATGAATTGTATATTATTGGATTATGTAGTTTTGCTTTTAAGTTTTCTACTGTTTCCCATGATGATTCAATCTCATCCCATCTTGTGAATAGTGTTCTATTCTTGTTTATTAGATCTAATAGTAATTTTTCATAAGCTTCTGGAGTATTTCCAGTAGCTTTACATGAATGACAATAATCTAGCACTGCAGGAACTAGGTTTTGCCTTAGTCCTGGTTCTTTTACATTAAACTGGAATAAAACTCCTTCTTCTGGTGCAACTTTAATCACTAGTTTACTATTATTTTTAGGTGCATCAGGCCATAGTCTTTTTAAGTTCTCGTCATCTTCAAATCTTATAATTATTTCACTTCTTTTTTCATTTAACATTTTACCTGTTAAGAAGTAAATAGGAACACCTTTCCATCTCTTATTATTGATTTCTGCTTTAAGAAAAACAAATGTTTCAGTTTTTGAATTCGGTTTTACTTGTTCTTCATCTTGGTATCCCTTATATTGTCCTAATATTACATCTTTTGGTTGAATCGTTATTTGTTTTATTAGATTTACTTTTTCATTCTTAATATCTTCTGAATCATACGTTTTTGGATTCTCCATTGTTGCGAGTGAAGCCATTTGTAACAAATGGCTTTGGAACATATCATTAAGAGCTCCTACATTATCGTAGTATCCTCCTCTTGACATTACTCCTTCTTTTTCTTTCGCTATAATCGTAATACTTTTAATTGAATTATTATTCCAGGCTTGTGAGAATACTGTATTAGCAAATCTTACAACTAAGATGTTTTGTGTCATTTCTTTTCCTAGGTAATGATCTATTCGATATATTTGATTTTCATCAAAATAAGTCCAGAGATCTCTATTAATACTTTTTGCTGTTTCAAGGTTTTCTCCAAATGGTTTCTCAAAAACAATTCTGGAATCGAGATTTCCTTTATGAACTAGCCCTGAGTCACTAATTCCTTTGGCGATACTTGGGAACAAAGTTGGAGGAACTGCGAGATAAAACATGGAATCTGTGATCCCATCTTCCAATATTCTCTTCTCTAATTTTTTATAATCTTCTATATCATCTATGTCAAAAAGGACATATGTTAAGTGAGGAATAATGTTATCCCAATTCATTTTTCCGGTGACATATTTTTTTGCATCTTCTATATAGTCTTTTAGGGTGCAGTCTTTTCTGGCAATACAGTATATTTTTGTTGTAGCATCCAAATGTCCATCTTCAATGAGTTTATTTAAGGCTGGGAATAACTTTTTGTACATTAAATTCCCTGTTGAACCAAATATTGAAATTGATTTTCTCATTATTTTTTGTACACCTTGTGTCCACCAAATTCATTTCTCATTGAAGCAACTACTTTTTCACTGAATGATTTATCATCTTTTGATTTGTATCTAGAAAATAGTGCTTGAGTGATTACCGGGATAGACACTTTTAAGTTTAATGCTTCTTCAACTGTCCATTGTCCTTCTCCTGAATCATCAACTCGTCCCTCAATACGTTCTAATTTAGGATCTTTATTAACAGCACTAACTACTGTATCCATTAATAATCCTTCAATGATTGAACCATTCGCCCATACTCTTGCGACGTCTTTATAGTTAAGATCAAATTTACTTGCTTCAAGTAAATCAAATCCTTCTCCAATTGCTTGCATCATACCGTATTCTATCCCGTTATGAACCATTTTAACAAAATGTCCTGATCCGCTTTCTCCCATGTATGAATACCCATTTTCAGTGGAAATAGCCTTAAACAATGGTTCAATAGAATCAAATACATCCTTATCTCCACCAATCATTAAACAAGCACCGTTTCTAGCGCCACTAGTCCCACCACTAGTACCAACATCAAGATAGTTTAATCCTTTTTCTTTAAACATCGTGTATCTTCTCATCGAATCTGTGAAACGGGAATTTCCACCATCAATCACAGTATCTCCTTTATCTAAAAGATTTCGTAATTCAAGAAGTACTCCTTCTGTAATGTTACCTGAGGGTACCATTACCCATAATAAACGAGGAGTTTCTAGTTTTGAAACCATTTCTTTTAATGACTCCGTAAAAGTTACACCTTGTAGTATATTTTTATTTTCTTCATTTAAGAATGTATCATATCCTAGTACTTTAACATTATTATCAAGCATATTTAGGGCTAAGTTCATTCCCATTTTTCCTAATCCGATTAATCCAACTTTCATAATATCTCTCCTTAGTGATTCAATATCTATGTATATAATACCATATCCATTTTACGGTATAAATGAACTTGCATTTATATATAAAATGAGAAGCCAAAAATTGGCTTCTCATATTTCTATTTATTTTATTTCCTCTTCGCGTTTGATTCTCTCTTTTGTTCTTTGATCAAATGCTTTTTGTTTATTTTCTTTTCTGGTTTTAAAATATTGTCTAAAATATTTCTTATATAGAATTCTTGACGGTATATACACAATCGCAAATGCTACTGCGAAAGGCGCTATCGCTACAATTGCTAGTCCCGTAAATTCAAATATCGCTACTAAGACATTAAATGAACCAACAAAGATGTTTCCAACTTTATTAAAGAATGTACTTTCAGTTAGAATACTTTTAGTTAAAATACTAGATTCTCTTTGATCTGCGGATATCGCAGTAATTCTAAATGAGTATTCAGTATTAGATTTTAAATTACTGATTTCAAATGTAGCTTTTCCACCCGGGAATGCTTCTCCTTCATATTGTCTAACAAATTCTCCGTTTTGTAATAAATCAATATAGATGATTGCTGCTACATCACTTTGATTTATAACTTCTAATTCACTTGTCTTTTTAGTAGTTGTGACTACATAAGCAGACGGTCTTGAAGTTTGAGGTAACACTACTACTTGTTCAGTAGTTTCATAAATAGTTAAGTTGATTGTTGAAAAGTCTACTAGCGAATCAAAATTCGCTAGACTATCTCCTATTTGATTTAGCTCTGTTTCAATATTAACGCGAGCTTCTTCTAACGTTAAAATATCAGTTAGATCTACTGCAACTTCTATTAATTCAAGAATACGAGCTTGTTGCGTTTCTAAAGCTAATTTTCTTGATTCAAAAGTAGAATAAGCATTTGTGATATCTTCTGATGTTTTAGAATAACTAACTACTTCTCCTGTTTGTTTAATATCATCAATAAAATCAGTAAAGTTAACTGATAATACTCTTATCTTAACAATATACTTTGATGCTGTAATTGTTTCAGCTTCTATATAAGCTCCATACGTATCTAAACTACTTATAACATCATTATAAACAGTAGCTGGAGTAAGTGATGACATACCAAGGCTAGCTGTATAGATGATTTTTCTATTCAGTAATGCTGGAATGTCAGCTGCTTGAATAACGTCTCCACCTTCTAATACAGTGTCCTCAATAACTGGAGCTGGTGGTGTTGGGTCTGAATCAGTTTCACTATAGTCATCCCCATAATAGTCACCTGGTTCTATGTTATCGGATTTTGCACTACAACCAGCTAACGAAAAAGTTAACAATAATAATATTCCTAATAATAATTTCTTGATATTCATTTAAATCCCCCTTACATGTTTTATTTGTAACTTTATTATAACATATGGTTTGAACATGTCGATAGTTTTGTATGTCCTATGGAAAACATAATAATTAGAAACAATGCAAATTATTACTGAAGCAATTTTTCTATACTATCAATTATATCAAGGCATTCTTTTTTGGACATATTAAATTCCAACGCTAGTTTCAATAAGTCTTCTCTTTTTGGATTACCTTCCCCTAGAACTGTCATTTGATGTTCCACCAGCCTTGGTGTTTTTGTTAAGTCATAGGCTGGTGATAGTTGGTATCCTTTGTGCTTTTCATTATATAAGAATGCAACGTTCTTCCCATGATCATCTCTATTTAGATATAAGACATTAAAAGTCATTCTTTTGAATGCTTCTAATAAATCATCTTGATCAAAACATATTGCTTGTATCACTTGAAACAAGTGTTTATAATCTAGGTTTGGTATTTTATGTGTTGTCTCAAGAAGTGATGATAAAGAAATCATATGTACTCTTTTACCTTCTTCTCTATCAAATCGTTTTGCTCCGAAATAACCTGTACACTGTTTAGAAGGGTAAAGTTTATATGTGTTCACATTTATCCCTGATTGTTGTGCTAGTTGGTTTGCAGAATATTCAAGTTCCCCAGCATTTAATGGATCTAAATGTCCTTTGAATTTGACGATCCATTCTTCTCTCTCAATTTTTAAATGCACTTTTGGCCTAGCTCCACCACTTGAGCCACCAAGAGTATAAATATCATCAAAGTCAGTTTCTGTTTCCAAGTCATTAAGTATCTTTGTTGCATCTTCGGCAAGTAGATCTAAATCATAAGTTCTATCTGGTTTTTTTTCATTTTGAACAGGTTCATATTGCAATGCCCCTAACCCATTATCACTAACAAGAGTTAATCTTGTTAGTGCAGAAAGTTTATCAAAATTAATACCCTTATTAGTTACCATTTTTCTAACTAATAATTCTCCCCAACCATCTGGCAATGAATCATGGAATACACCAAACAACCCACTAAAATAGATCGATTTTGAAATGAAAACTTCATTAGTTAACGGTAAAAGGAAGGGGTTTATAGAAAACCCTTTTAATATCCATTCATTATCATATTGAAATGCTATTCTTTTATTCTCTAACTCTAGTAAATAGCCTACAATTTGATTATTATATTTAACTTTTAGTTTTTTAATGTTTACATCCATAATTACATATCCTTTATATTAATAGGTATTTGTTTATTAAATACTTCGTTAAAATCATCTAAGCATCCTAGTACTCTACTTAACTTCAATAATGCTTGTAAAGAGATATCTCCACTCAGTTCAAACCTTCTTATTGAACCGTAACTAACTCCAGACCTAACACTTAGATCTCTTTGAGTTACTTTGCTTTCCTTTCTTCTCTTTTTAAACCTTGTAACTAATTCTTGTTTTATTGATTGTTCTGTAGAGATTGTAATAAAATCGCTAATGTCTATTTTTTTATTCATATGTTAATATTTTAGCATTTTTTAAGATTTTTGTCAATTATTGCTAAAATATTAACAATAATTGTGGCTTTCTGAAAAACGCATTAAAAAAGTAGACCTTTTTCAAGCATCTACTTCGTTGGTTTCAATTCAATATATTACTTACTATAGCAATTTCTTAATATCTTCTTTCATACTTTCTGGTTTAATTGTTGGTCCAAATCTCTTAACGACATTTCCTTCT
>CAYYOU010000079.1:0-3026 GCA_964473425.1 uncultured Candidatus Izemoplasmatales bacterium
AATCTTTTTGATAGTCCTTTTATCTTGTGTCTGCCAGTAAACGTAATCATTCCAACCAATTTGTGTGAAAGATATATTCATTATTCATAACTTTCCAATTCAGACATTGTAACCTCGATAAAATCTCTTTGTTCTGCCTCATCAGCAGATTTCAAAAGTTTTAGACTATATGTTAGATTATTAATATTTCTCATCATTTTTTCATATTCATTTTCCGCAATTACTACAACATTTTTATCATCACTTCTAGTAACAATTAAAATTGTATTTTGATCCGTAACATAATCGAATTGTTTTTTAATATTTTTTCTCAAACTAGTTACATTAGTAGCTTTTACAATAGGTAGTACATTCATTTTAATTCTCCTTTCAATATTATACGTACACTATAACGTGCAATTTAACGTACGCATTATCGTACATACATATTATAGCATATCTAATTAAAATTTCAACTATTAAGTCAGTTTTTTTATGAGCTTGTGAAGGAATTGAAAATTTTCGAACACTATATCCGGCCAAATAAAAAAGGAAAGGTCGACCATAGTCTTCCTTTCTCAATCTGAAATCATTTATAATAAATGAAATTGTTTCTGTCAAGTAAATGTTTTTAAAAAATATTACGAAATTTAAAGGGGTGCCCCCCCCGCCGACGCATTAGAAGGATTCAACATAGTTTTTTCCTATATAAATCATGCTAATAACTCATTTATCCCAATCTAATATACTCGAATATAAACTTGAGGGTTCAAAGAAAGTTACTGTTTGTCCTGCATATTTCAATTGATTCTCTTCTGATTGAAAGTACATGTCTGAATTAGCTAGTATTTCAATTTCTAAAAAAACTGTGTAATCACCGTTTTCCAAAATACCTACGCTTATCATTTTATATCTATCTGCAAAATCATCAATAAATACAATGTTTGTTTCATAACCTTCAATAGTAAATAGACTACTTTTAATTGAATATTGACTTGAAGTACTATTGTGAATATTAATTTTTAAATATACCTTATCTACAATTGTTAAAGTGTTTTCAAGAAAAGAAATTTCGATACCATTATAATCTAAGCTTTTTGAACTTAATAACATTTCATATTCATTTACTTCATTGTTTAGTCTTACAATTGAAAAACTTAAGATGAAGAGTATTACAGCACAAGCAATAACAAAAGTATAAACTATACTTTTCTTAAAACTATAGACACCACTTTTATCATCAATTTGAAGTTTCACATTCAATATTTCTTGTAACTTAAACAAAATTTCATCACTAGGAATGCTATTATCATTCTCATATTTTGAAATACTTTGTTTTGACACAAACACCTTGCTACCAAGTTCTTCTTGGCTTAATCCAGCTTTGATTCTGGCTTCTTTTATTATATTTCCAATATTCATATCTGTACCTCCTTTATTACTTATTTCATCTTACACAATTATTGTAATTATATCAATGCTATGAAGTATAAAGAATGTCAACCGACCAGTTGACATGAAAAATTTGATTAATATTCTAATTTTATTTTCTTTTAACAAAATGAATTATATCATAAAAAAAGAAGTCAGTAAATAACACTAGATAGATAGATTAAATAAATATATTGATGACCTTAACTTCTGTATATGAAACAGCCTAGTTAAATAGTGGTCTGAAACACCGTCGGTCTAGCTAAAAAAAATAACCAAACCTCTAAACGGCTTAGTTATTTGCTTTAAAATGACATTCCGGGAGGGATTCGAACCCCCGGCCGACGCATTAGAAGGTTTCTTGATGATTTTTAGATATGAAAACACAGTTATAACTAGTTTAAGAAATGCAAAATTCCCTACTCTGCTTGTGGTGGATTTCATGGTCCCTGAATGATACCTCGTACATCAGTATTTCAAGCCTATTTTTAAAAGACTTTAAAAAGCATATAGAATACACCTATTGTAAATAATATACTAAACAGTGTTCCAATTATAAAATACTCTCCAAATTTTTGTTCATCCAATTTCTTAAATCTTGCAACTGATTTTGCAGCTAAAACAAATCCTATTGTAGCAAAATTATTTGTTGAGAGACAAATAAATATCAGTAATCTTTCCATGGAACCAATTATTGCACCAGCCTTTTCATTTCCGTTATCATCACTTAGAGTCTTTAAAAATCTTGTGCTATTTGTATTTCTTTTCTTTCTATTAACTAGGCCCACTCCAGAAATAGTATCTCCTGAGAATTTCCCAAATACTTCTTTGAATGTTACATTAGCAACTTTAGTAATTAATATTACAGCTAAAACATACTTGAAAAATAATATATTATCAGTTATTTCTTGGAAAAAAATACTTTGTGAAAAATATTTTTCTATCATATATGAAACGACTAATAATATTACGATATGTGCACCTTGATCTAATATATAAAGAATACTTCGATATTTAGTGCTACTCTTCCTTTTGAAAAATATTTTAAACAAGTCAATAAACCCATGTAATAAGAATCCAAATATTAAGTATATTATGAATATACTGCTATCTGGAATGTACATAAATAGTATTATAAAAGATAACATAAATTGTAAAGCAATATGGATTATAAATGGATGTTTGTAAAAATCTCTAATTGTAAAATTTAGTTCGTTTTTTTTATTTATAAATTCATTATTTTGCATAAAATAGTCTACTAAGAAGTGAACAGATAACAGAATTACTAAAATATTAAACATTTCCTTCCTCCCCTTTGCGATAAATCATAAATTTCTCAATAGCATTTAATATCCTTAAATAGTTATAGTATTTTGAAATTTTAAGTTTACTATAAATTGTAGATTCAGATTGTGAATATTCTGTAGCAAGATTCTTTTTTACAAAATTATCAGATAATCCATATCTTAAAATTATATAATGAATCAATTCTCTTTGTGGCTTAGTCCAAGTCGTATTTATTGAATAACACAAACTAAGTGATGAATTTAATAATTCATCAAATTTTTCATTATTAGTTTTAATCATAACATTTGATTGGTCCATAATCTTATTTG
>CAYYOU010000079.1:3036-5784 GCA_964473425.1 uncultured Candidatus Izemoplasmatales bacterium
ATTTGTCATGTTATATTTTTTTATTGAGTTAATTGCATTGCGTGAATTCCACCAAACTGGTCCATCTGAATTGTAAGGATTGTCATAATCACTTAAATTAACTAATATTTCTCCACTACCTATTCCAAACCTTATTTTTACTGGCCACATCTTTACTTGTATTTTATAAACAATTTCTAATACAAATTTAAAATCTTGAAATAACGCCTGAAACTCATCGCCTAATGTTATAGCGAATTTCTTGATAAAGCACCTTGAATAATCTTTATTCATTGAATCTAGAATATTTTGAAGTTTGTTTTGCATTTCTGTTCTTTGTTCAATTGACTTTGATGATACAATATCTCCAACAATTGCATAATTCATATATTCCACCTCACTTAAAACCATTATACAACACAATTATTCTAACCACAAGTCGAATTTATCATATATTCTATCCATGGTTCGAATTTATCATATATTCTACTCTAGATTCGAATTTATACTTGAAAAATCAAAAACCACCAGTTCTAATTTCTACAAAAAAAATAGTGTTAATAAAAATAACATAATTAACTGTTTAAAGGCATTGAATAAAAACATGGTATTTTTTTTCAAAAAATTATATAAAGATTATTAGAAGTGTGGTTACATCAATTTTTAAATATGTGTGTGATAAAATCGAATATGAGATTAAATACTGAAATTTGAAAAGTCTAAAACTAGATATGAGGAAATAAAAAAAGCCAACCTTTAAGGGCTAGCTTATGCTTTATAATGGCGTTACGGGAGGGATTCGAACCCCCGGCCGACGTCTTAGAAGGTTTCTGTCAATATTAAGCTTATTCTAGAAATCTGAATATATATACTTTTCCTTGATAATTATTATAACCATATGCTCCAACAATAATATATTCTCCGTCGATAAGTGCATTATAACCGTAATTTCCATTTGAGTCTGTTATCGATATCTTTCTTTCATATGTTAAGTCACTGAATTTATATACATATATATCACTCATATTACTATTATAATCATATGCTCCAACAATAATATAATCTCCATTAATAAAGAGTACATCAGCAAAAAAATCTATGGGACTAGTTCCAGTACCTATTATTATTCGTTCATACGAGGGATCACTGAATTTATATACAAATACTGCACCCTGAGAATCATTATAAGTAAAATCTCCAAAGACAAGGTAGTCTCCTTCAACAAATATGTCAAACATAATAGAAAATCCATCATTTGCATTCAAATCTGTTATTATTCGTTTATATGTTGGGTCACTGAATTTGAATACATACAATTCATCAAGATTAACATAAGGATAATAATTATATCCAATCATAATGTAGTCTCCTTCAATATAGATAATAGAATGAGCATAATCATTGTTCTCAGTTACTGAGATCATTCGTTCGTATGTTGGATCACTAAATTTATATGCAAATATTGCACCATGAGATTCATTATAATGTTCTGATTTAATGATAATATAGTCTCCTTCAGCAAGGATTGATTCACCAAAATAATCATTGCTATCTGTTCCCGTTCCAATAATCATTCGTTCATATGTTGGATCACTGAATTTATATACAAATGTTGCACCCTGAGATTCATTATAACCACTTGCTCCAATGACGATATAATCTCCTTCAATAAGGATGGATCTACCAAATCTATCATCTGTTCCTGTCCCTGTTATAACTCTTTCATATGTTGGATCACTGAATTTATATACAATTATTACACTCTGAGATTCATATGCTCCAGTGACAAGATAGTCTCCTTCAATAATGATTCCTAAACCGAATTTATCGCGACTATCAGACCCAGTTACCATTCGTTTATATGTTGGATCACTTAATTTATACATAAATATTGCACCTTGATAAGCATTATATTCCCATTCACCAATGACAATATAGTCTCCTTCAACAATTATATTAGAACCAAATCTATCATCTGTATCAGTTTCAGTTATCACCCTTTCATAGTCTGGGTCACTGAATTTATATACAAATATTGCTCCCTGAAGATTATAATCACTCGCTAAAATAATAATATAGTCTCCTTCAACAATTATATTAGAACCAAATCTATCTTCTATATCAGTTCCTGTTCCAGTTATTATTCTCTTTTCTAAATAAGTGGCGGTTATTATTACATCATTTGCTGGCATTGTTGGTGGAACTGATATGTCCCATCCATAAAATGCATATTCCTCTCTTGTTGGATCAGTTGGTGCTGCTGAAACTGATAAGTCTGAATTATAATCAAAGTCTTCTGTTTGTAATATAGTTCCATCAAAATCCACATATTCAATGGTATATTGATTAATAGTATACATAGCAATAAACGTTACATCATTTGCTGGCATTGTTGCAGGGACTGTTATGCCTCCACTAGTAAATGTATATAGTACTCTTATCCATCCATTGAATGTATATCCTTCTCTTATTGGATTGGTTGGTGCTGTTGCAAATGATAAGTCTACATTATATTCAAAGTCTTTTGTTTGTAATATAGTCCCATCATGGTCTATATACTTGAGGGTATATTGATTTATTTCCCATTTAGCGTGTAGTTTAATGTCACTAACAATGGGTATTGTAAACTTGAAAGAATCATTAAATGTTGAATCAGTATACCATCCTAAAAAAGTATTCCCATCTTTTAATGGAGTTATGGGTTCTAATATGGATTTTCCATCTTCAACTTCAATAGATGCAATATCATTTCCACCATTAGATTCAAAC
>CAYYOU010000080.1:0-5775 GCA_964473425.1 uncultured Candidatus Izemoplasmatales bacterium
TGGAAATAAAGCATTACTTCATAAACCAATTGACTATAAAAAAAGTGGAACAGTCTACTTAGCAACTGCTGATAAAGACGGTAATATGGTTTCATTTATCCAAAGTAATTATATGGGGTTTGGTAGTGGTATTGTAATTGATGGTACAGGAATTGCAATGCAAAACAGAGGTCATACATTTAGTTTAGATGAAACACATCATAATAAATTAGAACCTAGAAAAAGAACATTGCATACAATTATTCCTGGATTTATCTTAAAAGATAATAAAGCAGTAGGACCATTTGGAGTAATGGGTGGATTTATGCAACCCCAAGGACATTTACAAGTTGTTATGAATATGATAGACTTTGGTATGGACCCTCAAGCAGCATTAGACGCCCCAAGATTTAGATGGGACGAAGGGTTAAAAGTTGGACTTGAAAGTAGTTTTGATGTACACGTAGCTCAAAAATTAAATCAACTAGGACACTCTGTAAATATTGATTTATATGGTTCTGGATTTGGTAGAGGACAAATAATTATAAAAGAAAAAAGCGGATATAAAGCAGGAACTGAAACAAGATGTGACGGCTTTATAGCTTATTATTAGGAGGAATATTTATGAATAAATATCTAGAATTATTTTGGGCATTTATAAAACCTGGGGTATTTGGATTTGGTGGAGGACAAGCTACTATTCCGTTAATAAGAGAAGAAGTTGTAGATAATTATCATTATTTAACAGAAGAACAGTTTGCTGATTACCTTGCAATGGGTAATACTTTACCAGGACCGATTGCTACTAAGATGAGTATTATAATTGGTTATGATTTATATGGGTACTTAGGAGCATTTATTGCTTTTATGGGAATGATTCTTCCAAGTACACTAGCAATTTTATTGTTGTTTAATGTTTTCTTAGAATACAAAGACACAGCCTTCGTTCAAGGAATGCAGGCAGCCGCAAAACCAGTTGTAGTTGTATTAATTGCTGGAGTAGCACTTAGTATGGCACGTTCTAGTTTTCTAAAGAGTATTGATTTTGGCAACATAAATACTTGGATTATTTTTGGACTTTTCATAGTTGCAACAGCATTGATGTTGTTAAATGAATTTATTCCGTCTTTTAATGTTCATCCAGCATTAATTATAGTTGTAGCACTTCTAATAGGTGGATTCTTCATAAGATAAAAAAATAAGAACTCTAAATTCTTCTAGAGTTCTTTTTTGTTGTAATCTTGAAAACCATTTTCTAATATATAAATATTGCGATAACCAGCTTTGGTAAGCTTTTTAGCAGCTTTGAAACTTGTTTTTCCATTGCTGCAGTAGATGTAAATAGATTGATCTTTTCTAAGTTTATTGTATTTTGATGAAAACTGGCTCTTTCTAAAATTACGTGCTCCTATAATTTTATCATTCTCAAACTTATCTTTTTTACGGACATCAATTAATTGCCCTTTTCTCATGTTATCTTTAAAATCTTTTTTATTAATAATGTGGATTGAACTAAAATCATTATTCTTTCTTGAAACAATTATAAGTCCAATTAAAGCTCCTAATATAATTGCGATGACATATGACCAAATTCCCATTGTATCACTCCTAACAAGTGAAATTATAAATGTAATCGTTAATTATGTCAATGAGAGTGTGAAATTTAAGCTAATATATAGTATAATGAGAAATAGACAAATTTGATTATTTAATATCTGATTTAAAAGGAGAAATATATGGAACTTTTCCCGAAACATTCATTGGAACTGTTTAATCTTTTTTGGTTTCCAATGATTTATGGAATACTAATTATAATTGTGATGTTGAATGTAAAGAAGGAAAGTAAAAATAGAATACTAACTTATCCAAAAAATGATAATAAAATTATTCAATTTTTTTCACTTGGATTTATGATTGTGTTTGGCAAGCTAATCATTCTTTATTCAATTTTTGTTCCTATTATAGCATTTACTGTATATTTTTATATTGGGGTAATCATATATATGGTTAGTATCTCTTGTTCTGTTTACGCTATGTATTACTTTTCAAAAGCAGATACATCTAGACCTGTTACTAGTAGTATTTATAAGTATTCAAGACATCCTATGCAAGTCATGTTTTACTTATCTTGGATTGGGTTAGGGTTAATTTCAGGAACATGGATTATAATAATTTACACAATTATTTTTTCTGTTTTAATTATTCCTTCACTCGTTTCACAAGAAAAGGACTGTGTTGAACAATACGGAGATGAATATGTAGAATATTTGAAGAGAACACCTCGATTTATCTTTTTTAAATGGAAGAATTGATATAAAGATAGACAAATAGAGCATTATTATATATAATAATCTATGATTAGGAGTGAATAGAATGATCTCAACAAACAATTTTAAAACAGGTATTACAATTCAAACTGATGGGAACCTTTATTCAGTAATTGAATTCCAACATGTTAAACCAGGAAAAGGACCAGCATTTGTTAGAAGTAAATTAAGAAATTTACGTACAAATGGAGTATTAGATAAAACTTGGAGAGCGGGAGAAAAAGTGGCTCCAGCTCATATTGATAAAGATAAAATGAATTATTTATATGCGATGGGTGATATTCATGTGTTTATGAATAATGAAACTTACGAACAAGTCGAAATTAATCAAACTAACATTGAAGAACAATTGAACTTCATTATCGAAGGGTTTGAAGTTAATGTTATTAGTTTCGAAGGTGAAATATTAGGAGTAGATATTCCTGAGAAAGTTACTTTAGAAGTTACAGAAGCAGATCCTGCAGTAAAAGGAAATACTGCTCAAACAGCCACAAAAGACGCAATTTTACAAACAGGTTTTAAATTACAAGTACCTTTATTTGTTAACAGAGGCGATAAAGTCGTTGTCAATACAAGTACAGGTAAGTATGATACAAGAGCTTAAAGGGAGTGAAGTAGAGTGGATTATTCCGCCAGGTATTTGCTAAGCATTACAGACGTTTCAATATATACAATAGTAGCTATAGTTCTTTTGATAATTGTTTCAGCTTTTTTTTCAATGAGCGAAACAGTGTTTTCTAGTGTAAATGTAATTAGGTTAAAAACATCTATAGAAGAATCAAAAAAAGGTATAAAAAAGGCCCTGTGGATCACAGAGCATTTTGATTTGACGTTATCTACAATTTTGGTTGGGAATAACCTTGCCAATATCGCACTTGCTACTGTAAGTGTTGGAGTATTTTCACAGATATTCGTTGATAATATTACACTTGTGAATGTAGCAAACACTATTGTTATGACAATAATTATTTTAATATTTGGAGAAATTATACCGAAGAGTTTTGGTAAAAATAATGCTGAAAGAGTTGCTTTATTAATAAGTGGACTTTTATACTGGATTATTAGGATTATGAAACCAATCACTTGGATATTCCTTATGATTAAAGAATGGATTGTAACTGACAATATAAGAACAGTTAGTGTAACAGGGGAAGAGTTAGAAACAATTATTGACACCATGGAAGAAGAAGGCTCAATAGATGAAGACGAAGCTGAAATGTTACAAAGTGTGCTTGACTTAAGAGAGAGAAAAATTTATGAGATAATGACTCCAAGAGTTGATATGATTGGTATTGAAGTAAATGATTCAATTGAAGATATAAAAGAAGTTTTCTTCAAACATTTACTATCAAGATTACCAGTATTTGAAGGTATCAGAGATAATGTTATTGGAGTATTATATGAAAGAGATTTCTTTACAAAATTAATCAAGGATGAAAAAATTGATATAAGAGAAATCATGAGAGAACCTTTCTTTGTTTCAACATCTATGCGAGTTGATACATTAATTGAAACTCTTCAAAGAGAAAACTTCCATATCGCAATCGTAAGTGGTGAGTTTGGTGGAACAAGTGGTATTGTAACAATGGAAGATGCACTTGAAGAACTAGTTGGAGAGATTTATGACGAGCATGATGAAGTTGGAGATGAAAACATCCAAAAACTAAAAGAATTTAAATATGGGATAAAGGGTGAAATAGATTTAGAGGATTTATTTGATGATTTAGATCTGGGTAACACACCTAAATCACATTACTCAAGTCTTTCAGGATGGCTACATGATAAATTGGAAGATATTCCTGAGGTTGATGATTCTTATGTTTATGTTCAAGAAATTAAGAATTATTTACAGGATGAAGAAGAACCAAGAAGATTATTATTAAAGTTTGTTGTTAAAGATATAAAAGATCGTCGTATCAATTATGTCCATTTAACAATTGAAGAAAATATAGAAGAATAAAAGAGGGATTCCCTCTTTTTGTCTTAGGAGGTGCAAAAGTGGAAAGACTACAAAAAGTTATTGCTAGAAGCGGTTATTCATCAAGAAGAAAAGCTGAAGAACTGATTACATCTGGAAAAGTAAAAGTAAACAATATTGTTGTTACTGAACTTGGAACAAAAGTTATATCAAAAGACATTATCTATGTCGAAGGTAAGTTAATAGAAAATGAAGATTTAGTCTATTATCTGCTTTATAAACCTGAAGGGTATGTCAGTACTACAAGTGATGAATTTGGAAGGAAAACAGTATTAGATTTAGTTCCTAACGATAAAAGAGTTTATCCAGTAGGAAGACTTGATTACGATACATCAGGTGTGTTACTTTTAACAAATGATGGGTCTTTCACTAATTCTTTGACTAGTCCAAAGAATCATGTCGAGAAAGAATACATTGTGAGATTAGAAGGACTACTCAGAAAAGAAGAATCTACGATAATTTGTCGTGGGATTAAGCTTGATGGATATACAACTAAAAAAGCTAGAATAAAAGATGTTTCATATAATAAAAACAATTTAACGACTACAGCGACAATAGTTATTACCGAAGGAAAGTACCATCAAGTAAAAAAAATGTTTGAATTTACTGGACACAAAGTTTTAAAACTTAAAAGAGTAAGATTTGGTGTAATAACACTTGAAAAGATGAAAATTGGTGAGCATAGATTACTAAAACCCTATGAACTTAAACAATTAAGAATTTTAGTGAAATAACACTTTATGAAAAATAAGGTGTTTTTATTGAAAAGCATCATATGTTTAATATTTTAAATAAATTATGATAATGTAGTATTTTTTGATATAATATAATTTGATTGAAAAGAGGTGATAACATGAACTATATCCAAATAGCCATCGATGGTCCCGCAGGTGCTGGAAAAAGTACTATTGCTAAACATTTAGCTAAGAACTTAAATTTTATTTACATTGATACAGGTGCAATGTATCGTGCAATAACCTTGAAAGCAATGAACTTGGGAATTGATTTAGATGACGAGAGAGAATACGATTTTGTGAATGAAACAAAGTTTGAGTTTATTGATGCTCTTTTGTATATGGATGATGTTGATGTATCACACGAAATAAGGAAGCCGATTATCTCAAATAACGTTTCACTTGTTTCTTCATACTTCTCAGTAAGAAAAAGTTTAGTCGAAATGCAACAAATTATGGCAGGGAAAAACGATGTTGTAATGGATGGAAGAGATATTGGAACAAATGTTTTACCAAACGCAGAATATAAATTCTTTTTAACAGCTTCAATTAATAAAAGAGCTGAAAGAAGACATATAGATAATTTGGAAAGAGGAATCGTAAGTGATGCTTTCAAACTTGAAATTGAGATTGAAAGAAGAGACTACCTTGACACAAATAGAATACATAGCCCGTTAAAAGTAGCAAATGACGCAATTAGAATAGATACATCAGATCTAAATATAGAACAAGTCGTAATGTTAATAACTAACAAAGT
>CAYYOU010000081.1:0-5747 GCA_964473425.1 uncultured Candidatus Izemoplasmatales bacterium
ATAAACATTTTATCATTAATTGTCATGTTATTAAACAAAAATCACATAGAAAAGTTGAAAACTCCAATTATGAAACCTACTATAAATTGACCCATTATATAATAGTATACTAAATAATTCAACTCCCACAAGTTGCAAAGTCTGGTTTTTCCTCCTTCTTACATACGATTAGTAGAGGAAATATCCCTTCTCTTAATTTAACATCCAATTAAACTCCCCCTCTTATTTATAATCTATTACAAATTATAACACTCATAATTATTACTTACAATAATCTATAGATACATTGATTCATTATAGGAACTAATAGAAACTCTAAATAAAGCAGTGAATCTTATATGAAGAAACTAAGATATTAATTGAAATGTCTATTTACATATCGGTATGAAATACCTGTCAAATCTTCAAAAGAAACAAAGCCATTAAGTGGGCTTTGTTACGATGTCTATGCCATGTTTTACAATCACTTATGGTACGGCTCGTGAATTGGTAGGATGTTAGTAGACACGAAGTGTTACATGTGTATATTAACATCTTTTTGTATACTAGACATGTTAATAGGACAAATTGATATTTTGAAGATGATTTGCATTTAGTACTCCTCAAGATTTCTCGTTTTTTTATGGGTTTTTATTATGTGAATTTCATTAAGAGAGATTTACAATTAGAGTTCTTTTCCTATCTTGATAAGACTAAACACAAACACAAAATCTCGGTCGAGATTTTTGAATGAATATGCTATAATAAATTATATAAGTAAGTGAAGTTAGGGGTGGATGAATTGAATAAAGTAGGATTACTTATTATGATAACTGTGATTATTTTACTTTCTGCGTGTAACGATGTCAGTAATGATGATAACATAAATGATGAATTATGGGATTCGATTGTCGATACTGAGTTTGATGCTGCTAACTACATGGGAGAATCAATATATTTCTATGAAAAGGATTCAGTAAAGTACTGTGATTTTTGGATGTCAGGTAGTGGAGTTCCAGTAATATTCTTTCACACTTCTAAAATAGAGTTCGATGAAGAAGGAAATATCATTTTGGAAACACCTACTCAGTTTTTAGGTCCTGTTGATTTTAATAACGATCTGATACTTGAGACAGTCACTGTTGAGTACACTGATGAAATAATTTCATTGAATGGGATTCAATATGAAGACTTTGACTTTAATAGCCGTGAACAAGCACTTGAATGGATTGGACAGCAACTTGATTAAAGTTGGATTGGTATGGAAGTTAAACAGTGGTTACCTGTGTTATCATATGCATATAATAATAAGTTGAATTTAAATATAATATAACGAAGTTTATTGCATTTATATAGAACGAAAGAAGGCATACAACTAGATTGTGCCTTTTTATTATTCCGAAAATCGAAAAATATCATTCCGATAGATTGCTATTATTCCGTAATTAAAGTACAATATTATTGAATAGGAGTGTGATTGTATGTATTTACCAGTTAAAGAAATAGCTATAAGATGGAATATATCAGAAAGACGAGTACGAGTCCTATGTACTGAAGGAAAGATAGAAGGCGCATACAAAGAAGGTCGTTCTTGGAGGATTCCTGAAGATACAAAGAAGCCTAGTGATGGTAGATTCAAATCTATAGAAAGCCTCTTTAATATGATTGTTGATAAGAAGAATATACTAGATAGAAGTAGACCTTTAACCCAAGGTGAAATTGAAAGATTGAATGAACAGTTTATGATTGAATACACATATAACTCAAATGCTATTGAAGGTAATACATTAACCTTGAGAGAAACTGATCTAGTTCTTAAAGGTATTACAATTGATAAAAAGCCACTAAAAGATCATCTTGAAGCCTTAAATCATAAAGAAGCATTCGAGTATGTGTCTGAACTGGTAAATGAGAAAGCAAAAATTACTGAAAACTCAATTAAGCAAATACATTATCTTGTTCTTGCTGATAAGAAGCAAGATAGAGGTATCTATAGAAAAATTCCTGTCAAAATTATGGGAGCTAAACATGTTCCAGTACAACCATATTTGATTGAACCAAAAATGAATGAATTATTAATTAATTACAAAAACAGTAGTGAGCATGTCGTTACTAAAATGGCACGCTTTCATATAGAGTTTGAAGCAATACACCCGTTTATTGATGGTAATGGTAGATGTGGAAGGTTGCTTATCAATCTAGAGTTAATGAAAATGGGATATCCACCAATTGATATCAAATTTACAGATAGAATCATGTATTATATTGCTTTTGATGAATATCATGTAAATGGAAATCTGAAAGCAATGGAAGATCTAATTGGTAAATACATTAACGAAAGACTTGATATGTATTTGTCTATATTAAATTAATATGATTCACATAATAAGTTGCAATCACTTATGGCACGGCTCGCGGATCATTCTTAGTTGCACCTTATTATTGTATGAATATCATTGCGCGTGGATTTTCAACAATAAGTTGGATCAAAACTAAAAAGATATAGATGTGCAAAAGAATTAAATAAACACTAAAAAACTATAATTGAGAACTATTCTCAATTATAGTTTTTATTTTCTATATGTTTATTTTCGTCTCAAAATTTAGAACTACCTTAAAAGGTCTATACCATATTATTCTAAGTAAAAACTAAGATCACCAAATAATAAATTATAAGTAATATAATCTGAATATGAATCATTTATTATATCATATATTGGTTCTCCAGCGTTATTTAATAAAGCTCTTCTAGTTAAAACAACATTGTCTAATATATCTCTTGGTGATGTTGCACCAATTGTATGAGTAGTTATCCCACTACGGTCTATGGCATAATAGATACTACCTATACGATACATTGCATAATTACCATCATATGGTAATAAATCTGTATATGCACCATATAATAACTGACCTGTGTAATCCATAAATTGCATTGTCCCATCAAAATGAGTAACAATAAATGGTGAATTATAATGCCAAGTAATTTTATCATAATAATCAAGACTTATCATTTCCCCAGAAACATTTTTTAAAGCCATATCGTAAGAATCATTATAAGTAATATAAACATCATTATATAAAGTAGTAATATCGGAAGATTCGTATACTATCTCACCGCTTGTATTTATTAAAAGACTGTTTGCATTATTTATAGGAATTGATAATAATCCATCATGGAATTCTTTTGTAGGATTAAAAATTGAAAATAAAATAAAATCAAATATGAAATCTCCATTATTATCTACAAACTCCATTTTTCTAGACCAAACCTCTCCAGGAATTTCATAATACATACGATAATAAATATCTTCATCTTCATGGTAAACTACATTCCAGTTATTAGTATCAATAATTTTTTGGCCACTAAAGTTATAAACTCCAAGAAAGGCTCCTATTTTCACTGTAATAGAATTTAGAGTAAGTGGACGCTCAAATTCATTGTAGCGATATCCCATATCGTAAATATTATCTTCGCTAATACTACTATTCACAGACTGCAGTATAAAGTCTTCAGAATACTTCGTGAGTTTTTTTTTGGAAAATTTAGAATTCAGGTCATAAATAGTACAATAACAAAGCCCAAAAGGGCTTTGTTATAACATGCATGTCGATAGTTGCAACTATTTGTGATACGGCTCGCAACACTTTTAATTGCAACTTATTATTGATTCTTTATCACAACAATATAAAAACAAGTTTGTTCTCTTCAAAAGTAATAATTGTAGAAATCGCAAGAATCAATAAAGATTATTTCTTTACTAGATCTAGGATTATTTAGGTTATGATCAATTCCATTTCTATCAAAAGGTTATGTTTTATCAAATTGGTATACTGTTATGATACTTAATGTTTTGATTCCAAATAATTGATTATGTTCAAATTTCATAAGGTAAATTGATTAAAATAATCAAGAATACCATTTAGAGTGTTATCAATATCTTTTTCTAACCAATTTTTATCTGTTGTATTTAGATTCTGTCTATATCTTTTGTTATCAAAAACATTCTTTAACCTAGAACTGATATCTGGGATATTAGACTCTCTCATATCATCATCATCAAAAACGTACTCATTTAAACACACTTTCAACTTCTTTCTATCCAATTTACTCAATAAATAGGACATATCAAATATATCTTTGTACCTTGTATTGAATGGACCCAGTTTTAATAATGAACGCAGTTTCTCGGTAAAAATTTGTTCATTTGTATTTATCAGCATACTTGCTCCATCCTCATCTAAACAAACATCAAAAGAATATTCGGATTGATTAATCTTAAATCTAGTATGAACACCAAAATCGATTTTACTTCGAATTGATTTACCATATGTATCATTTACACTAATATATACTCTTTTACCCTGATAATCCTGCTGTCTTAAGGTTTCTATTTTTCCAACTATTTCTATTTTAACTCCTTCAATAACGTTGAGTTTTGAGATAAACTTTCTTATGGACTCATCCTCCAAAGAGAACTTAATAAAATCAAGATCAATATCTAGAGTTGCCCTTCTGGAATCATCTGAAATACTTCTCATAATTATTCCACCTTTAACAGTTACGTTTCTTCTGAATTCACTTTTCGAAATTGCTAACAAAACTATATCCTGACATATACGTGCTTCTGAGTGTAGTTCCGAGTATCCTTTTGAACTATAATCAGCAATCCATTTATTAATATTTACCATTAGAACACCTCTGTATAAAGAACATCGAAAATCCTGTTACTTTTTGGGAAGGAAAGTGCATACTTTTCAATTCGTTCAACATCTAACTCACTAGGAATTTCTCTATATCTACCAAGAATTTCCTTATAATAATCATATGGGAGTTTTCCTTTATTTCTAATAAGCTCAATCAGTAATCTCTCCTTGTCATATACACTTAACAAAGAACTACCATAAGACATTTCAATAACACCTACATTTAACAGTTGTTTCTTTTCATAAATAGGCTTCACCCTACTATCCCTTATCTTTGAACCATCCCTGTCAACAGCTAAATAATATAAATCAGGAATAACGTCACTCAGTCCATGATAGTAAAATGCACTCTTTGATGTCAATACTGCTTTTGGGTACTTAAAAGTCAAAATATCTAAGTCAGATTCAAACTTTTCAAAAGAATAAACACCCTTTTCGATAAAGTACAGTTCTTTATTTCTCAGTGCTTTCTTTATTCCATAATCATTCTTATAACGTTCTATGCATTGATTATAATTTAACACTTTATCCTCTCCTTTCTTTAAGTAAACATCCGCATTAATTTATGTTTTGCGGACATTAACTTCAGATACATTCATAGTATAACACGTTTTAAAGTAAAAGTCCGCATTAATTTATGTTTTGCGGACTTTTTGTTTAGTAAGTGTAACATTTAAATATATACTATGTATGTTGACCTATCACATTCCCATACATTCACATCATATTCTAAATCGATTTATTTGGCTTTATTATAACATCAATAGTGTTATTATCTTTATTTATGATACGGTTCGTGAATTGTATCGCTTTTGATTGCAAATTATTATGAGATTGATGTCTACATTTCTTTAGCTAATATACTTTTCAGTCATATTATCTAAAAAATCGGTTAATAATTTCTTTGCAAATATTTTTGTATCACCATTTTTACTTTTCACATACAAAACACTATTAATATAAGTCAACACTAAACTATCACTATAGTTTTTAGAATTGATTGTATAGGACATACTAATGTTTCCGTACTTTTCATTTCCTCTTGACGGGTTAAAACTTAA
>CAYYOU010000082.1:0-5744 GCA_964473425.1 uncultured Candidatus Izemoplasmatales bacterium
TTGCACCCTCTATAGATATTCATGTTAAATGATGTATCAAACCATGAATAATCGCTATCAGATTTATGGACTAATTTAGAAGCATTTACAAATTCCATTATTTTACTCCAATCGCATTCTTATAATCAAAGAAAGGCACGTCATTTTTTATCCTATTACGGTAAAACTCTATATATTTTTTTCCAAACTTCGAAGTAATCATTTCTTCTCCTGCACCATAGATAACCATATACAAAATTAGCTCTCTTAATTTAAGAAAATCATTAAGGTGGTCAAACCATGAAAAGTCAAGATTATTCACTTCTAAATACCCTTCACAAAAGTCTTTTAAGAATGCTTTAGTCTTCTCTTCTTTTTGTGATTCTGTGAATCCTGAAAGGCCAAACTGATAGAAGATAATTATTGCAATATCACTTATAAAATGTTTGTATGCTGAATCATCAAAATCAAAGAATGTGAAGTCGTTACCATCATAATACATATTACCAAAATGTAAATCAGTATGAATTAATCCATAACTATCTATATCAGTAGGTAATTTCTTTAGTTTCTCAATTAATTCTAATCCTTTTTCAACTATAAACATATCCTCTTTCATCAGATTTCTTCTGCCAATATCTAAAAAATCTTCTTCATACCAATGATGTCTTTTATGAACTGGTTTATAATCTTTTGTTAGTAAGTGAAGTTTTCCAACAGCTTTCCCAAATTCTTTATTTAGTTCCGGGCCTATTTGTTCTCTTTTGACAAAATCTCCTTTTGCTTTTACAAAAGCTGTAACTGTAAAATACTCAGAGTTTTCAGTGTCACATTTTTCAGTAACAACGTTGTTTACTGATGTAACAACTTGTGATACATTAGCTCCATTATTATATAGAAAATCAATGAATTCTATTTCTGCCAAAACAAGATCAAAAGTTCTGTGCGTACTATGAACAAATCTTAAAATGTATGAAATACTATCTTTCTCATACTCATATACAAAGTTCTCAAATCCACCTAAACTCTTTAGTTTGTTCTTATCAATATCATAAAGCTCTATAGCTTTTTCAATTAGCGAATCATTCATTGCTTCTTTTATGTTTTTCTCCATTGATATCACCCTCTTATTATGTCATCTATTTTCCAAAATGATTTGACACAAAGTAGTTCATTCCTAGCTCCCATCTCTTTGATTTCTATAATATTCTACTTGCTGTGTAACTACTTCAATTTTAGCGTTAATATAGTCTTCTTTATCATTTACCATATAGAATTGATTACTGTAAAGTGAATGTGCAGTATTAAATAACTCTGAATACGATTCAAACGAGAAGGTTCCATCTTCTATAAACTGCATGAAGTAGTTCTCATAAATTACACGGTACTCATCATAATCCCATAGATTGTCAACTAGTGGTGATCTGAAATGATTCCATTCAAACCTACCCCAGTCATATATATCATTACCCAGAGTATAATCAATGAAAGCAGGTTCCCCATTCCATCCACTTCCAAGGGAGTTATCGTAATCAAAAGGAATATATGTCATATAATCATTTTCATCAAAGTAAAAATACCAGTTATTACCATTTGCTCTATAATCATCAGGGCTTCCTAGTAATACATTCATAGCCATTGCTCTTAAGAATGAATCAATATTAAAGTTATCCTCATAAAATTGTTTTCTTTCATCTAAGTTATTCTTGTTTATACCATATGTGAAAAGAATCAGATTCTGAAAATCAGGTACATCAGTATTTGTTTCTTTACCATATGTAGGTCTATAATTTGTTTCCCAATCTCTTACACCATATGAATCAGTATCGTAGATTGGTTCTAAAGAGCTTGGCCACACACCTTTATATAAATCTCCTACTACTTTCGTAGGAACATCTTGAAGATTTTTTCTGATGAATTCTTCATCATAATGTTCAAATACATTGTAAAAAGATATATCTTCGACCACTCCGTCTATGACTAATCGTACTTCAGTAAAGCTTGCCTCAGGAAGTACAACCCCAACTTCAGAAAACATATCATACGCAAATATCTCATTTGTAAATGAAATATCATTTTGGTTATTCCATTTAAATAGTAATTGTTCTACATTAAATACTTCTCTAGTTTTTAAATCATCAAACATCTGACTTGAACTAGGCAACTCAAAAGTTTCATTGAATTTTAACATAAAATGCATTGCTTTTGGATTACCTGAACTATCTATTGGTAATTGTCTTGAATAGATATTCCCTTTAGATCTAAACCCTACATTTTCAATAGTATATACTTCATCGTCAGCCACATATGTGACAGTAACTAATCGATGTTTATTGCTTCGATAACTTCCGTAAAAATCATTATACTCTTCCATGTCATTTATATGTGCGTCCCATTGTTCTTGAGTAAATTCAATTATAAACGTGTGTCTAATATTGTGATTAAAAAGATCTTCATAGTCTTGGCTCTGATCTCTTGAATTATCAAGAAGAGCCAAGTTTAATTCTTCTTCTTGCTTTTTCTTATCTAAGATCCTTTGGACGACGTCTTCATTAGATGGAAGATTTAAAATCAAAGTTTCTTCAGTTGCTATTTCAAGTGTAAAAAGAGTGGTTCCAAGAAATAAGAATATCAGAATTCTTCTTATAACTAACCCTGTCATTATTCTGAAATGTAGTCTCCTTGATGAGATAGTAAAACAATGCTTTTTACACTTTTTATTTCTTTTATTTCATTAATCGCAGAATACTTCTTATCTTTACTTCTTACTTCTAACGTTAAATCTAATTGATTTTCTTTCACAGTTTTATTTCTCAACGTATACTTTCCGTAAATGCTTTTAATTTTAGATAAAATTTCTTGTTCATCTTCTGTCCCTGTTGCTCTAATAATAAGGAAGTAAGATGAGACAAATACTTCTAAAGCAATCAATAAGAAAATCGCTAATGCTATAATCACTGTTGAGACAACTGCTACTAATATTAATCCAGCTCCACTTGTAATCCCAAGTCCAACAGCCCAAAACATAAATACTGTGTCAAATGGATTTTTTAAAGCAGTACGAAATCTTACAATTGATAACGCCCCAACCATCCCAAGAGATAATATAATGTTTGAAGAAACCGAAACTATTATTACACTGGTTACCATTGCAACAATAGGTAAACTAATAGCGAAACTGCGGTTATATACAGTTGTTTGATAACTTTTCTTATAAGTAAACAGAATTATTAAACTGAGTAAGAAAACACTCAATATATTGAAAATTATTGCATTTAATGAAATGTTTTGTGATGAATATAGTCCTACAACATCTTCACCTAATATATCTAATAGTGATACTAACATAAT
This sequence comes from uncultured Candidatus Izemoplasmatales bacterium, assembly GCA_964473425.1. Lineage (GTDB taxonomy): Bacteria > Bacillota_I > Bacilli_A > Izemoplasmatales > Izemoplasmataceae > JAFGXW01. The sequence continues at coordinate 3,331 of CAYYOU010000082.1, forward strand.
ATTCCTCCTATAGTTCTAGACTGTCATATCCCATAAAATACTTGGAATAAGCTAATTGATTTGGGTTAATAATTTTCAATAAGTCTTTCACAATTCTTGGTAAATAATCCTGATATTTAACTTCCATAATTAGCATTGTGTCTTTTAATAACTTATAATCAATATCAATATCTTCATCACTATATCTTTCAGTACATAAATCGTGATCAAATGTTATTCTTAAGTTATTTGTGTCATCCATGTATGCTTCTCTATTATATTGAATAAAGCATGTTGGAGTTAAATAATTTTTAAGCATATCTAGAGAAAACTTTCTTATTAGATCATCTTCAAAGTACTTTTCCAATATCTCAAGGTCTTGATGAATGATTCCATGAAATTGTTCCTTATTAATAACTGTTGAGTACTTCACTGATACTTCTCCAGTTTTTTCTTTTAATTCAAGTCTCTTTAAAGAAGCATCGTTATAATATCTAATACGATATTTCTTATGAAACTGATTTCCAAAAGCTTTATCACTTGCTCCTGAGAAAACTAAATCATCCAAATAGATACTTGTAACATTATAATAGTCTTTATCACCATGACAGTCGTGATTAAACATAAGTTTTATCGCGTCTATCACTTTTAAATAATCTATATAACTAATCATATACTTAAACTCAAAACGCCTAGTTCTATTCATTTGAACCACTCCTAGCATTATTGTAACACATTTTAAAAGCGTTTCATCTCTTTGTTTTCTTTTCCCAGAATTTAGAGATATATGATTGTAAAAATTGTCCTTTACCAATACTTATAGCATGACTCCAGTTCTTTGGGAAAAGCGATTTATACTTATTGTGAGAGTAGCGATCATCAAAAAGCACGGCTACACCTGTTTCTTCTTCTGTTCTGATTACTCTCCCAACTGCTTGAATAACCTTGTTCATTCCAGGATATGTATATGCGTAATCAAATCCTTCGTCAAACTCATCATCAAAATGATTTCTGAGTAGCTCATTATATTTATTGAATTGTGGCATAGCTACTCCTATTATAATTACTCCATTTAACATGTCGCCAATATAATCTATTCCTTCACTAAAACTTCCACCCATTACAAAGAAAGCTACTCTTGAAACTGTTGATTCTTTGTTAAATTCAGAAAGCATTTTGTTTCTTTCATAGAGACTCATATTTCTAGTTTGCACTAACATATTATATTCTTCAGTATTAAATTCTTCCAATACCATATTTAAATATACATATGAAGGGAAGAAAACGATATAATTCCCTATCTTTGTTTCAGCAAGGGCATAAATAGAATCAATTATCTTATCAACACTTCTAGAACGATCTCGATATCTTGTAGATGTTGATTCATCTACAAACAATCCTAAATTGGATTGTTTAAAGGGAGAAGGAATACTAATTGTCTTTCCCTCACCTTTTGTAATAAGCTTCACATAGTAATCTACAGGGAATAATGTAGCGCTAAATAGTACCACTCCACTCGCTCTTCTATTAATAGTATCTAAAATATAATTAGAAGCATCCAAACAAGATAGTGTAATCACTATGTTGTCGTTAATTACTTCAATGATGTATCTATAGTTATCATTGTAAAATTCACTAATTCTTGTAAACTGCAAGAGTTCAAAATATCCATCAAGAATTTTATCTCTGTTTGTAAATTTTTTATTTTCAGATAAAATTCTATCTATTTTAAACGTTATTCCTTCCACCAAATTAAGTAAATCAATGTCTTGTTCATTTTGATAGTAAAAACGACTTTTTATTACTTCATTATCTTCAACAAACTTATCAATATATTCAAGCAATTTATTGATTCTTCCTTTGATAGAAGGCTTGATTTTATTTGCTGCTTTTTTTAGTTTTAAGAGTGACTGTTTATTAATGGAACTTGAGTACATATTTCGAGAGCGGTCAACCATATTATGTGCCTCGTCAATCAACAATTTTGGAGTATAATATTCTTCCTCAAAATAACGAATCAAATGCGTTCTTGGATCAAATGCATAATTGTAATCACAAATAATTACATCACAATAATTAGATACTGACAAACTAAATTCATGTGGGCATATTGTATGATACTCTCCATAGTCTTTTAGTAGTTTAATATCATATACATCATTATGAACAAAAATATCTTCAACGGCTGGTTTTAAGCGATCAAAGAACCCTTTAGCATAAGGACATATGTCTGGGTCGCAATCTACTTTGTCCATTAAACACATTGCTTCTTTTGAATTGATTACTATAGACTTGCATATCAAGCCATTTTCCTTTAATAAATTAACTGTATCGACTACTATTTTTTTACCTGCGTTTTTAGCAGTAAGATAAAATATTTTCTCTTTTTCATTATTGATTGTTTTTAGTGCTGAGTATAAACTAACTATTGTTTT
>CAYYOU010000083.1:0-5711 GCA_964473425.1 uncultured Candidatus Izemoplasmatales bacterium
TCGTCTTTAGTCCTAAAGTTTCGATAAAATGTTGCTCTTGATATACCTGCTTTTATAATAATCTCAGAAATATTGATTTTTTCATAGGCCTTCAATTCTAATAATCTACTCAAAGCTTCAAAAGTCCACTCTCTAGTGTACTTGACTCGCATGTCTAGTTTCTCAATTTGATACATATAATGCCTCCTTGTTTCATAGTTATGCATTTGGTTGTATTATAGTTAAATATATTATATCATAACAATAGATATGAAACAAATGTAACATAATTATATATTTGTTTAAAAAGGAGTCTTATGTATGAAAAAGTTAATTAACATTATATTTACAAGAAGAAAACTAGTTGTGTTGTTATTCACACTCGTTTTTGGTTTCGGTATATATAGTTATTTTGTAATCCCTAAGCAAGAAATGCCAGAAATAGATACACCTTACATGGTGTTAACAATAGTAGCACCAAGTGTAAGTGCTAGTGACATTGAAGAAACCATTGTAGATGACATTGAAAAACTAATAATGACTTTCAATGATGTAGATACTGTCAATAGTACTATATATGACAACTATGCAGTAATATTAACTCTGTACAAATACAGTGCAGAAGATCCTGATAAACTATCTTTTGATATCTACGAGAAAATCAATGATTTATCATTAAGTGAAAGTATTAGTGAGATATCATACTCATCTAGCTTTGATGACCCTCATGTAATCTTTGCTGTTCACTCAAGTACTTTATCTGAAGAGCAGCTATTTAGTTACGGAGAATCATTTAGAAACGAATTATTACTTATTGATGAAATCAAGAATGTCAAAATAGATAGCGCCTTTGGGAACGAAGTCGTTATAACGTTAGATACTGCCGAGATGGATGCATACGGTCTCGATATATATGAGATTTATCAAATTTTATATGCAAATTCATTAGACATTCCTCTAGGAGGTATTAGTACTATTTACGGTAGTATTAGTATCTCTGGTAATACAGAAATAACAGATTTAGATACTCTTGAGAGCATGGTAATTATTCCCGAAATAATAGGTTTTAGCCCGTTAGTGACTTTAGGAGATCTATCTACTATCGAATTTGACAATACAAGCTCTAAAACATATGAGTTCAATGAAGATAAGACGATATTCTTAAGTTTATATTTTAAAAATGATATTGATTTTACTAAAATGGGAGATGAAGTTTTAAATTCAAAAATCGCTTTCCTTGATGAAGAAGGTAATTCTGAATTACATATCAGTGAAATGCTATTTTTACCAGACTATGTGAATGCTCAAATCAATAATGTCTTTTTCAGTTTATTAATTTGTGTTGTTGTTGTAATGGTTATTGTTCTTATTGGAATAGGTTTTAGAAACAGTATTCTAATAATCATAACAATACCATTAATCATTTTCGCAACTATTGCAGTTCTCTATTTAGGTAAATATGAACTTCACAAATTAACGATTGTTGGTTTGATAATCGCTATTGGAATACTCGTTGATAATTCCATTGTTATTACTGAGGGCATAAAAGTAAACATCGATAGCGGAATTAATAGAATTGACAGTGCAAAAAAAGCAATACATGATAATTTTGCACCAGTATTAAGTTCAACACTTACTACAATAGCTGCGTTCATCGTTTTAGTTCTGTTACCAGGGTTTTTAGGAGAAATAGTCAGTAGTTTACCTCTTACTGTAATAATAGCTATTGTCCTTAGCTACATCGTTAGTATGATGTTAAGTCCAGTACTTGCTACAATTTTCTTGAAAGAAAAGAAAAAAGAAAAGGTTAGCAGAATATCTGTTCATGAGAAGAATATTAAAAAAATGATAGGGTTCACAGTTAAATTCCCATTAGTGTGGATTGCAATAAGTATATTATTACTTGTTGGTAGTGTTTACTTTGCATTTGAGAACCAGGCTCTTGATTTATATCCAAATGATGAAAGAGGAGTTCTATACATCGATTTTGAAAATGAAGTATTAGGTGATTTAGAATCTACTACATTAGTTGGAGAAGAAATTCAAGATGAATTCAATGATAATTCTCATGTTTTGAATTATTCTACAAGTATTGGTGGAAACCTACCAAACTTCCATTTTAGTGCAAATCTAATTAACGAAAGAAGTCACATCGGAAGAATCTACCTTAACCTAGATTATAACGAAGAAGAGTTACTTAAATATAAAAAAACATTAGAAAAACAACTTTTGAGTTTTACTGATGTGAAAATTAATGTTAATGTTTTAGAGTTAAGTCCTCCCATCGCCCCAGTAAGGGTGACTTTAAAGAGTGATGACTCGCAGCAACTTGATGAATTAAGCTCACAAATATTCTCTGAGATAATACAATTAGATAATGTTAAGAGCTATAATCTAACTCAAAATGTTAAGTCAACAAAATATATTATCTCATATGATTTCAATGAAATAAGTAATCACTTTCTCACAAAAGCACAAATAGATGCTGTAATTGCAATGAACTTAAATGGATTCGATTTAAACATATTTACCATCAATGATGAAGACATCAATGTTAATTTAAATAGTGATGTTGCTTTAGTTGAAGATTTACTTTCTCTCAATATTTACTCTGAGACATTAGATACATTCTTTACACTTGATACATTCATTTCGATAGATTCAACAATTGATTATAGCATAATAAACAGATTGGATAATTATGGACTTAGTTACATCGATTTATATTTCACTGATGATTCAGATTTAAAAGAACTAGAAAAAGATGTCAAAGATGTTGTTTCTGATTTTTCACTAGGTGATGTAGAAGTTGAATATGGTGGAGAAAATGAAATGTTTGAAGAAATTAGTGGAGACTTAATTAGAGCAAGTATTATTGCCATGATACTAATATACATAATTATGTTTATACAATTTAACAATTTCATTAAACCACTAATTGTATATTTAACAATACCACTTAGTTTCTCTGGAAGTTTCTTATTCCTAATACTATTCAACAGTCCAATTACTGCTACTAGTTTGGTAGGAATGGTAAGTTTGATAGGGGTAACAGTGAACACTGGTATCTTGCTTGTAGAGTATATAAGCAGGAATCATCATAATGGTAGCGATGTTAAACAAGCTTGTATTGATGCCGTATATTTAAGATTTAGACCTATAATGTTAACGAGTTTTACAACTATTTTAGGCCTAATCCCATTACTTCTAACAGGTGGTAACTTTTTCAAACCTCTTGCCATATCCTTTATGGGAGGAATGGTTACTAGTACAATCCTCACAATCTTCTTAGTTCCAAGTGTTTACTACATGATTTATCATCGTAAAAGTAAGAGAAATACAAAAGCCAGTGATTAATTCACTGGCTTTATTTTTCAATCTTTTGGCATTACTTTTGATAATCCTTCATGAATTTTATTTCCATATTCTAAAGATTCATCAAACTTAAATATTAATACAGGACTCTTTCTCATTTGCACTTTGTGAGCTAAAGTTGTTCTAATAAAAGCTTTTGATCTTTCAATAGCTTTTCTAGCAGCTTCTCTTTTCGCATCTTGTCCAAGTATTGAATAATAAACTGTAAGAAATCCTAAATCTTTTGTCAATCTTACTTCAGTAATTGTAATAAAACCAATTGATTTATCTTTTACTTCTCTCATAAAAATTTCAGATAATGCTCTTTGGATTGTGGATTCAAGTCTTAAGTGTTTTGACACTATTTCTTAACTTCTCTTTCAATTGAAGCTTCGATAATATCACTTTCTTTAATGTCATTAAATCTTTCTACCATTATTCCACATTCATATCCTTCTTTAACTTCTTTTGCATCATCTTTAAATCTTTTAAGAGAAACCATTTTACCTTCATAAATTACAACACCTTGTCTTAATATACGAACTAAGCTGTTTCTTCCAATTAACCCGTCAGTTACATAGCATCCTGCAATTGTACCTACTTTTGAAATTTTGAAAGTATCTCTTACTACTGCTTGTCCTGTTATTACTTCTTCAAAGACTGGATCAAGCATACCTGTAAGGGCAAGTTCAACTTCTTCTAATGCTTTATAAATAATGTTATACAAACGTATGTCAACACCTTTTTCTTTGGCATGGTTTCGCACTTCTGACATAGGTCTAACATTGAATCCAATAATAATTGCTCTTGAAGCAAGAGCTAAGATTACATCAGTTTCTGTGATTGTACCAACACTTGCTCTAATAATATCAATTTTAGTACCCTCAACATCTATTTTTTCTAAAGATGCTTTCAATGCTTCAATTGAACCATGTGTATCACCTTTAACAATAATTCTTAATTCTTTTAGTTCACCCTCACTCATTTGATCAAATAAATCTTCAAGTGAAACGGCTTTTCCCACTCCTCTTTCTTCTTGCCAAGAACGATGAGCTCTTTCTTCTGAGATAAGTCTTGCTTGTTTCTCATCTTTAAATACCATAAATGAGTCTCCTGCTTGAGGAACATCGTTTAACCCGGTAACTTCTGCAGCTTTACTTGGTAAAACGTTTGGTATTCTAATATTTAAATCATCAACCATTGCTTTTACTCTACCAAATGTATTTCCTGCAACAAGTACGTCTCCTATTTTTAAAGTTCCATTAGCAACAAGTAATGTTGCAACAGGTCCTTTTCCTTTATCAAGTTTTGATTCTATTACAGTTCCTGATGCAAGTCTGTTTGGATTTGCAGTATATTCGCTTACTTCAGCTTGAAGTTGAATCATTTCAAGTAAGTTATCTATTCCAATAGCTTTTAATGCAGAGACTTCACAAAATATTGTGTCTCCTCCCCATTCTTCTGGGACAAGACCAAATTCTGAAAGTTCTTGTTTAACTCTATCAGGGTTAGATCCTTCCATATCAATTTTGTTGATAGCAACAATAATTGGTACTTCTGCAGCTTGAGCATGATCTATTGCTTCTCTTGTTTGAGGCATTACACCATCATCTGCAGCAACAACTAAAATTGTGATATCAGTAACTTTTGCTCCACGTGCACGCATTTCTGTAAAAGCTGCATGCCCTGGAGTATCAATGAAGGTAATAAGTTTACCATTCTTTTTAACTTGATATGCCCCAATATGTTGAGTAATACCCCCCGCTTCACTTTCAGTAACTCTTGAGTTTCTGATAGTATCTAACAAAGTAGTTTTACCGTGGTCTACATGTCCCATAATTGTAACAATCGGAGGTCTTTCGACTAAATCGTCTTCTGAATCAACAATGTCCATTTCCTCAAATCTTGTTAAGTCTGTCTTAGCTTCGTCTTCTAATGTGTATCCAAAGTCCATAGCAATAAGTTCAATCGTTTCACGATCGACACTTTGAGTTTGTGCTGCCATAATCCCAAGACCCATTAATTTCTTAATAACATCTGATGGACTTAAGTTCATTCCACTTGCAACATCAGCAACAGACATATCTGTTACATAATATAAAACCCCGTCATTTTTGATTACTTTTTCTTGAGGAATGTTTGTAATTCTTGTATCTTCTTGTTTAGTTTTTTTGATGTTTTTCTTAGCCATCAAAAACCACCTCTTTCTCTAGGAATTCATGTATTCTTTAAATTTATCTATAAATCCCTTATCTGAGACCAATACTACTCTTCGATTATCTTTTCCTATAGCTTTAGATAGCTCTAAAGACGAAAAGAAATCGACAAGTACTACATTATTATCCTCAGTTTTCCTTAGTATTTTTCTCTTTATATTA
>CAYYOU010000084.1:0-5680 GCA_964473425.1 uncultured Candidatus Izemoplasmatales bacterium
TGGGTTCGCAGGAGTTATAAATGCAGTACAACAAGGTATTATAAAAAATACTGACAGTGTAACTGTAATTGTTACCGGTAATGGATTGAAGGATACTACAAACGCTATAAAAGCTGTTGGTAGTCCTATATCTATGAAGCCTAATATTCATGAATTAATAAAGTATCTAAAATAAAAAACGAGGTGAAAGAATGAAACATATTGCATTTGGTCCAACTTATGAAGAGATGTTGAATCCACATAAGATAGACAAAGATATTAGAAAAAGAGCTTTGAAAGCATTAAAGGATGATGAACTAGATCCAATTAATTTATTCAATATTAATTGGAAAAATGAAAACAATGTTGTAAATAAAATAGTTTTACCTAAGGAATTAACAGGTGTTGATGCTAACATCGTAGTTATGTTAGGAAAGTATATGCCTTCAGGATCACATAAAGTAGGGGCAGGTTATTCTACTTTAATTGAAGGTAGTGTTGATGGAACAATTGTTGCAGGAGAACATACAATTTTAGGTCCTTCAACTGGTAATTTTGGTATTGGAGTTGCATACATCTGTAATTTAATGAAGTATGACGCTATCGTAATTATGCCAGATACTATGAGTAATGAAAGATACGAAAGAATTAAAAGATATGGTGCTAAATTAGACTTAACTCCAGGTACTGAATCAGACGTAATTCTTACTTTAGAAAGAACTTATGAACTAAAAAAAGATCTAAAAAATAGATCTTTAGCACAATTTGAACTTCTCCCAAACTATAGATGGCATCGCCATGTAACAGGTGGAAGTGCTATTGAAGCAGTACAAGGTGTTGGAAACGGTAGGATTGCTTGTTTCGCATCAGCAGTAGGTAGCGCTGGTACATTAGCTGCAGGGGATCACATTAAAAAAACATTCCCAGAAGCAAAAGTAGTTGCGTTAGAACCATATGAATGTTCTACCTTAATGAACGGTGGTAGAGGACAACATAGAATTGAAGGAATTGGAGATAAAATGATTACTTTGATTCATAATGCTCTTAATACTGATTTCATCGCATTAATTAAAGATGATGATACTGTAAGAGGATTAAAAGTTATGCACGATGGTATCGATACATTAGTTAAAAATGGTGTTGATCGTGATGTTGCAAACTCAATGAAAGAGTTATTTGGACCTTCAGGAATCTGTAATATTATTGGTGCAATTAAAATGGCTAAATATTTAAAACTTGGTCCAAATGATAATGTTGTTACAATCGCTACTGATGGATTTGACAGATACCCAAGTGTCTTAGAAGATCTTGATAGAAGATATCTTGAAGTTGAAGATTTTGTACTAGACAGATGGTTTGTCGATGTATTTAGAAAAAATGGTGTTGAAGACATCGTTGATTATAGAAGCAAATCTCAAAAAGAAAAATTATTCATCCAAAAAGAGAAAGACTGGTTGAAATTTGGATATAAACAAGAGTATTTAGACTCTATGAAACATCAACAATTTTGGGATGATGAATACAACCAAATTTTTGAATATGATGAAAAAATCAAGAAAATGCGTAAGGGGTAGATTATTAGATGAAAGAGATTAATTTTAAAGAGATATTGGAAAAAGCTGAGAGTTATAAAGCTGATATTACTAAATTTCTACGTGACATGATTGCTATTCCAAGTGAAAGCAGTGATGAAGAAAAAGTAGTTTTAAGAATTAAAGAAGAAATGGAAAAAGTTGGATTTGACAAAGTTGAAATAGACCCTCAGGGAAACATTTTAGGATATATTGGACATGGTAAACACTTAATTGCAATGGATGCTCACATTGATACTGTTGGAGTTGGAAATCTAGATAACTGGGATTTTGATCCTTATCTAGGATTTGAAGATGAAGAAAAAATTGGTGGTAGAGGTGGAAGTGATCAAGAAGGTGGAATGGCATCAATGGTTTATGCTGGAAAAATCATCAAAGACCTAAAATTAGAAGATGATTATACATTACTTATAACAGGTACTGTTCAAGAAGAAGACTGTGATGGATTATGCTGGCAATACATTGTTGAAGAAGATAAAATTAAACCTGAATTTGTAGTTATAACTGAACCTACTTCATGTAATATTTATAGAGGGCATAGAGGTAGAATGGAAATAAAAGTGACTACTCATGGAATTAGTTGTCACGGTTCAGCTCCAGAAAGAGGAGACAATGCAATATTTAAAATGGCTCCTATTCTACTTGAACTAAAGGAACTAAATAACCATCTTTTAGATAATAAATTTTTAGGAAAAGGAACACTTACTGTTAGTGAAGTTTTCTTTAGTTCACCATCACGTTGCGCTGTAGCTGATGGGTGTTCTATTTCTATTGACCGAAGATTAACAGATGGTGAAACATTTGAATCTGCATTAGAAGAAATAAGAAACTTACCTTCTGTAAAAGAAGTGAAAGCTGTAGTTGAAATGTATGATTACGATAAAGCTGCATACACAGGATTAGTGTATCCAACAAAATCTTATTTTCCAACTTGGGTACTTCATGAACAACATATCGTGACTCAAACTGCTGTAGATTCATATAAAGGATTATTTAACAAAGATCCATTAGTAGATAAGTGGACTTTCTCAACTAATGGAGTATCAATTATGGGTAGATATGGAATTCCTTGTGTTGGATTTGGTCCAGGACATGAAGATCAAGCACATGCACCAAATGAAATTACATTTAAAAGTGAGTTAGTTAAAGCAGCTGCAATGTATGCAGCAATGCCTCTAATGTATGTAAATAAAAAGTTATAAGAAGGAGAAAATATGAAACCATTATATAAAGGTAAACATTTTATTACTTTAGAAGACTGGAGTAAAGAACAAATAGATAAGTTATTAGAAGTATCATTTGACTTAAAACATAAATTTAAAACAAATGTACCTACAAGATATTTAGAAAATAAGACTTCATTTAATATGTTCTTTGAACAATCAACAAGAACAAGAAACTCAATGGAAGCAGGGTTAGCTCAACTTGGTGGACATGCAACATTTTTAGACACTTCATCTATGCAAATTTCACATGGTGAAAGTGCAAAAGATACTGCAGTTATTTTATCTAGTTACGGACATGCGATTGCTTGTCGTAACTGTTTTTGGGAAGTTGGAAATGAATTTTTAAATAAAATGGCAAAACATTCAACTGTCCCAATCATCAGCTTACAAGATGATTTGTATCACCCAATGCAAGGGATAGCTGACTTAATGACTATTAAAGAAAAAACAAAAACTACTAAGAACCTAAAAGTTTCAGTAATTTGGGCTTATGCAAAAAGTCATAAAAAACCAATATCTGTACCACTTACTCAAATATTACTATTCCCAAGATATGGTATGGATGTTACTCTAGCTTACCCAAAAGGATATGATTTACCAAAATGGGCAATTGATAAAGCTAGAAAAAATGCTTTAGAAAATGGTGGGTCATTCAAGATAACTCATAATATGGAAGAAGCATTCACAGGAGCAGACATTGTAATCCCTAAAAACTGGGGTAGCTGGGTAAATAACCAAAGTGCTGCTGTAGTTGATGATTTACTTGAATCTTATAAAGGATGGAAATGTACTGAAGAAATGATAGCTTTAGCAAACCCAAATGTATACTATATGCATGCATTACCAGCTGATAGAGGTAATGAAGTTGAAGATAGTGTAATTGACGGACCACATTCAATCGTTTATCAAGAAGCAGAAAACAGACTTCATACTGCAAAAGCAGTTATGACTTTAACAATTGGAGATAAATAGGATTTAAAGATTCGAAAATATAGAAGTGAGGTGTTTCGATGAATAAGTATATGAAAATTGCAATTGATGAAGCTTATCGTGGTATGAGATGTGATGATGGAGGTCCATTTGGGGCTGTCATTGTTAAGGACGGTGAAGTAATAGCAATTGGTCATAATCAGGTAGTTAAAACAAACGATCCTACAGCACACGCAGAAATTGTAGCAATAAGAATTGCTACAAAAAAATTAGGTAGATTTGATTTATCAGATTGTGAAATCTATTCTTCTTGCGAACCTTGTCCTATGTGCTTCTCAGCAATTCACTGGGCGAAAATGAAAAGTTTATTTTACGGAGCAACACGCACAGATGCCGCTAATATCGGATTTGATGATCAGTATATCTACGATGTAATCGAAGGAAAAGCATCGGTTGAGCAAGTTGATAAAGCTTGTATTGATCATGATGATTGTATGGGACCATTCAATGAATGGTCTGAAAAGAACGACAAAGTAGAGTATTAAAAATTTTTAAAAAGTATTGTGGGTAGATTCTTACCCGCATTCTCTTTTTTAGGAGGTAAATATGAGTGAAGAATTAGTATTAGATGTTCATGAGAAACCGAAAAGCAAAATAGCATGGGTATTTATGAGCTTACAACATGTTTTTGCAATGTTTGGTGCAACAGTTTTGGTTCCTATTCTTACAGGATTACCTGTTGGAGTAACGTTAGTAGCTAGTGGTGTTGGGACATTGATTTATATAGCATTTACTAAAGCAAAATCGCCAGTATTCCTTGGTTCAAGTTTTGCATTTATAATTGCGATTCAAACTGCAACTATTACCAATTTAGATGGTACTAAAGATTTTAGTGCAGCTTATTTTGGTTTGATGACTGTTGGTGTAATATATGTAATAGTTGGATTAATAATCCATTTTGCAGGAAGCAATTGGATAAAGAAAATACTACCACCAGTTGTAGTAGGACCAATGATTATGATTATTGGACTAGTACTTGCTCCTTTAGCAATTGAAAGTGCTGGTCTTGTAAGTGGAAGTGATGTAAAGACTCCAATCATTGCCTTAGTAACTTTTGGTACTGTAGTAGTTGTTAGTATTTACGCCAAAGGACTATTAAAAGTTATTCCCTTTTTGGTAGCTATAGTATTAGGATATACACTATCTGTTGTTTTAGGAGTAGTTGATTTTGCAGCAGTATTTAGTGATGTAGGTTTCTTTTCAATTCCTGATTTTACTTTTGTTGGAACATATAGATTGAATCTAACTGCAGTTCTAATATTTGCACCAATTGCTTTTGTTACTATCGCAGAACATATTGGTAATCATACAGTTCTAGGAGAAGTAATCGGAAGAGATTTAATAACTGATCCTGGATTAGATAAAACATTATATGGCGATGGGGTTGCAACATTTATTAGTGCAGCTATCGGTGGACCAGCTAATACAACATATGGTGAAAACACAGGAGTAGTAGCAATGACAAAGAATGCATCTGTTTGGGTAACTGGGTTAGCCGCAATATTCGCAATCATGCTTGGGTTCTTTGGATATATTCAAGTGTTTATATTAAGTATTCCCTCAGGCGTTCTAGGTGGTATGACCATTGTTTTATATGGTCTTATAGCTGGAAACGGAGTAAAGGTACTTGTTAAAGAAAAAGTAAATCTTACAAACATGAAGAACTTAATTATAGTTGGAGCAATGCTAGTTATCGGTCTTGGTGGTGCATCAATTCAATTAAATAGTGCAGTTAGTTTAACTGGAATGAGTTTAGCTGCATTGGTTGGAATTGTTTTAAATTTAGTATTAAATCCTGAAAAATAGACAAATAAAAAACGATTATTTAAAAATAATCGTTTTTTTAATTTGTTATTCTCCGAAACAACTTCCACCAATAAATTCTCTTAATAA
>CAYYOU010000085.1:0-5543 GCA_964473425.1 uncultured Candidatus Izemoplasmatales bacterium
AATAATAAGATTTAATTTTTTCTTCATGTTTTCTTCCATTGTTTCCTTTTTAATGCTTTTATCATATAAATATAGCATTAATTCATACACTACTAAGCTAAATACAATTTCGCTTAATTGTGCCTCATCTACTTCTTTAAGAATATTTTTTTCTTTTAACCTAAATAAATATGTTTCAATTTCTTTCATACTTTTGAAATCCATTTCAGCCATCCTTTTAAATCTTTCGGGATTCTTATTGGCCATTTTTGCACCTTGTATCAACATCTCTACCATGATCCTTCTAGGAAGTTTCAAGGCAATACTCATTGTCTTGAATAAATATTCCATGATCGCTTCTGAAATGTTTGATTCAATATTTAGAAGCTGATTATTTTCATACTCATTTCCAATATAATTTTCATACATTGACTCAAACAAAATATCGGTTTTGCTTGGGAAGTAATTAAAAATTGTCCCTTCAGCAATACCAACTTCTTTAGCTATCATCTTCGTTGAAGTGTTTTCATAACCTAAATCATAAAAGAATGATCTTGAGACATCTAGGATACTTTGCCTAATACGGTTTTTTTCTATTTGAGAAATTCTAGCCATTGTTAGTCTCCTTAAATATGAGTGCACTTATATGAATACACTCATATTATAATTCTAATATTGAAAAATGTCAAATAAAAACGTCTCAATTGAGACGTTTTTAATATTCTGATTTTAGTTTTAGATAATACTGAGCCATTGTTTGTTGAACGTAAGGCGCAACATAAAGCAACAATATTCCAAATGTTAACCCCACTAGAATATACCATCCAATGAACGATAAACTTAAAATAAAAAATTCCATTTTGTGCCCATTCATCATTTCTCTACTTTTAGTAATTGCTTCATCTCCAGTTAAATCTTTGAACTCTGGATCTTGTAAGATGAAAAATGTTTGTGAATAAGCAAATGCTTTAATAATCCCTGGTATTAAAAATAGTAACGACCAACCTATAATGTAAACAACCATTAGTAAAGCACCTATAAGTGCTCTTACATATTTTGTTTGAGTAAATGGTTCAAGTAAATCACCAATGTCCTCTTGTTTACCGAGTGCTATATTATAATGCAAGTGTGCATGTCCAACACCAATTGGTATTAATAGTATTGTTATTATACTAAATGCTCCAAATATTGGATGGATAAACGTTAGAGAACTACTAGCGGTTGCTGCTTCTACTACTACAAATGCAAGAATTACTATAAGCCATTTCCCTCTAAGCATCTCTTTTGCTTGATTTTTAAGTTCCGATCTATTCATAATTACCTCCTATATATTCTTGCTTCTTAACTGTCCACATGCAGCATCGATGTCTCCACCTTTTTCTCTTCTAAGTGTTGTATTAATCCCTCTACTTTTAAGTTTCATAAAGAAGGTATTAGCTCTGTCATCACTGCTTCCTTGTAAATTAAACTCCTTAACATCATTATATCTTATCAGGTTTACATAACAATTAATCCCTCTAAGTAAATCAGATAATTCATTCGCATGCTTAATTTCATCATTTACATTTTCTAAGAGAATATACTCAAACGTAATTCTTCTATTTGTCTTCTCAACATATTTCTTTGATGCTTCTATTAATTCTTCTATTGGATACACTTTATTAATCTTCATTAATTTTGATCTGATTAGATTATTTGGAGCATGTAAACTTATTGCTAAGTTAACTTGTTTTGTTTCATTACTAAATTGTTCAATCTTTGGAATAATTCCACATGTTGAAACAGTAATGTGTCTTGCTCCAATTTCAAGCCCATAAGGACTGTTTATTATGTCAATGAACTTCATTGTTTTATCATAATTATCAAATGGTTCACCAATACCCATAACGACAACATGACTAACTCTTTCTTTGGTTATTTCAGCTACCTTTAATACTTGAAGAACTATTTCATAAGACTCTAAATCTCTTTTTTTCTTTTGAAGACCAGACGCACAAAAAGAGCATCCTATGTTACACCCAAGTTGAGTTGTAACACAAACACTATTTCCATAATCATGTCTCATTAAAACTGTTTCAATTAAATCATTACCTTTTAAAGCAAAAAGAAATTTTTCTGTTCCATCATTTGAAATTTGATGAGAACTAATCTTTAAACTTGAAAATGCAAAGTTTTCAACTAAGAATGTTCTTAACTTTTTACTTAAATTACTCATTAAGTTAAAATCATGAACATTTTTCTTATAAATCCATTCAAATATTTGTCTTGCATTAAATACTTTAAAGTCAAAACCAGTAAGAAGTTCTTCTAGTTCTGATAACGTATAATCATATATTTTTTCCATTCAAATCACCCACAAAGATTATAACATGCAACTCATAGTTATTAAAAACAATTAGCAAATTAAAATGCAATCAATGAATGATTGCATTACATTTTGTTATATTCCATAAGGTTGTATTTTTCTATTTCTCCTAATATCGGAAAAACAATGGTATCAATTTTAAGAAAAGTATTATTTAATCCAGTATATTTTATTTTAATTACATCATCATCAGAATGCAAAACATCAAATTGAATTTTATCATGAAGATCTCTGCGAATAAACTCATTATGTTCTATTGCTTGCTTCATTTCACAATATATATATCTATTTTTTAGTGCTCTCTCTAGAAAAATTGGTAAAGTGAACACTTTTTCTTTTAGTTCTAAATACCCCAAATAGTCAATAACGCAGACTGAAATTCCTTTGGGAATATCAGATAATTTCCTAGCAAAAAAATCTCCTTTGTACTCCCTTAGAGTTGATAACTGATTATCCAATTCCATCATTGTATCTAAATCTACGAAATGATACAGATCGTGTTCTTCTGCTTTTCTTCTTTTTCTAGTAGTGTATCCTTTGTATTTTTTAATTCCATAGGCTTCCATTAAGTAATTTTCTATAACGTAAACTCCACTACACTGATATCCCATAAGACAAATTACTAATTTCATTTCATACCTCCTAAACGATTGATTCTAATCAAACAAAATCAATTACTATTTTTCTTTTCATGTTTGAAAACACTCATGAAGAATTTAAACATTACTTTTCTTGTAGTGAGCCAATAAATATATTGTTTTCTTTTCAATACTTTTTTAACAATGAACGGGGTAACAGTTTCTACATCATTTCCAAGGATTCCCATAATTTTCATTGAATCTTTAGTTGCGTCTTTTAATAGTAAATCTGTGAATACCATTCCTGGTGAAATCGTTCCAACAAAGACATTTGGATATTCTTTTAGTTCTTTATTGCATGCTCTACTAAAATATCTTACTAATCTCTTTGAAGCTCCATAGACAATAGTTTTAGGAATTACTCTTCCATCACTTCCAAGTCCTTCAAAATTATAGATTGAACCATATCCTTGCTTTTTCATTTCATTCAAAGCAATATTGGTTCCCATAATCATACCTGTTACATTGATATCAATTACTCTTTTTATCTCATCTTCAGATAAATCAGAAATATCCTTTTGCAAATGACTTACACCAGCGTTGTTAATCCATATATCTATTTTACCAAATTTGTTAATGGCCTTATCCTTTGCAGTTACTAATTCAGTCGAATTCCTAACATCGCATACTAAACCAATATATTCCCCACTTAACTTTTCTATTGATTTATCGACACTTTTCTGAGTGGTCCCTGTAAAAGAAACAACATGCCCTCTTTTTATGAACTCATTTACTAAACCTTGTCCTATTCCTCTTGTTCCGCCAGTTATAAAGACATGCATTTTTACACCTTCTTGATATTAATCAAATAATTAATCCTATAGTATATTATATCATATTATTTACTTGGACTAAACTGAAAAGATTATGTCACTAAAAAAGAGAGAACTGATTACTCTCAGTTCTCTCTTTTGATTGTTAATTTTCATTTCTCTTCACTTTTCATATTTGGCAAAAATGGAACTAATCCTAGTGCAATTAGTCCAATAGTAATTTGAACCAAGTTACCTGGAACACTAGCAATTGCTGCCCAGCCAATACCAAGTACTGAAGCCTCAAAGACAAAATAACCTAACAGCATTACAACTGACCCTATAACAATAGCAATCACATTCTTATATATATTAGATCCTTGTCCATTTTTATCCTGAGATATAAATCCAATTACAAATCCCATAGTTCCTCTAACAATTAATGTTGCAGGTGCCCATACGAACCAAGCACTAAACAAATCAAACATCATCATCCCAATTCCACCAGATAGTGCTCCATACTTCTTCCCATATTTTAAAGCAATACTAAACATTGCAATATTTCCAAGATGAATTAATCCCCCACTAATACCTGTGGTTGGTATTTGAATAAAATAAGTAGCTACAAAAACAATCGAAATAAATAGTCCTGCAAAAACAATATGTTCTGTTTTTAATGATCTCATTTCAATCTCTCCTTTTATTTAACACTCGAATATATTATAATAAAAGTGTGTATCTTTTAAAACATACAAAAAATATTATTTTGAGGTGGTCACATGGAAAAATTGAATATTCCTTTATATCAAAGACTCTATGAAGATATCAAATACAAGATAAGAAGAAATGAATACAAGAAAAATACTAAACTTGAATCTATTAGGTCTCTAGCAAAGAAACTTGATATAAGTACAACAACTGTAGAAAAAGCTTATAACCAGCTACTTATCGAAGGTTATATTACTAGTATTCCAAGAAGTGGATACGTTGTTTTAGCAGTTGATTTACTCGAGAAATCATTTCATAAACCTCTTGTAGATCCAATCATTGCACATACATATCCAAACGATAAATTGACTTCTGATTTGTTTGATATCAAGAGTTACAAAGCAATTGTCAATAAGGTATTAAATTATGATTCAGAGAAATTATTTACAGAATGTGACCCACGTGGTGAAGAAGAACTACGTGAAGAAATTAGAAAATATGTTCTTTCTGAAAGAGATGTACAATGTGATATCAATCAAATTATTATTGGTGCAGGGATCCAAAACTTACTTCATATTTTGCTTAATATTTCAGAAAAGAAAAGTGTTACATACTTAACTCCTGAATTTAAAAAGGCAACTAAGGTATTTAAATCTTATGGATATACTTTGAAACCTAGAAAATCTATTAAAGAGATTTCTAGAATAAAAGCTGATTACCTGTATATCTCTCCTTCTAATATTTACCCTACAGGTGAAGTTATTAAAGTGAAAGAGAGAAACGAAATAATCAAATGGAGCAAACAAAATGATTCATTTATTATTGAAGATGATTATAACTTCTTCCTTCGTTTTAACAGTTATACTGTGCCATCTATCCATAGTTATAATAATGGAGAAAATGTCATTTATATGGGATCTTTCTCTAAAACATTTTTACCTTCAATGAGATTGAGTTTCATGATACTACCTGTCCCTTTGTATAATATTTACAAGGAAAATTACTCAGAATTTTCTCAAGGAGTGTCTAAATTAGAACAACTTACTTTAGCAAGATACATGAAAGAAGGATGTTTTAGAAGACATACTAAAAAACTCTACA
>CAYYOU010000086.1:0-5500 GCA_964473425.1 uncultured Candidatus Izemoplasmatales bacterium
GCATTATGTGAAGTGCATTCATTAATTGACGTTTATACTCATGCATTCTTTTTACCTGAATATCAAATATTGAATTAGGGTCAAGTTGGATACCTTGTTCATTAAATATTCTTTGTGCTAAAGCTGTTTTTTTCTGAAGTTTCATGTCTTTTATTAGCTTTTGATACTTTTTAGTTTTAGCTTTTGGAAGTAAATTTTCTAACTCATTAGGATTAGTTTCCCAATTATCAGATACTAAATTTATGATTTCTGATAACTTTGGATTTGAATGGAGTAACCATCTACGATGTGTTATACCATTTGTTTTATTGTTGAATTTAGCAGGATAAAGGGTATTAAAATCTTTCATTTCAATATTCTTTAAGATTCTAGTATGAAGAGCAGCTACACCATTAACACTAAATGCTCCTACTATTGCAAGATGTGCCATTCTTATCTTGTCATAAGCAATAATTGCTAGTGAATTTATTTTATCTTGGCTGTAATCTTTTTCCATTAACATAGCGCAAAAACGACTGTTGATTTCTTCAATTATTTGGTAAATCCTTGGAAGCACTGGTTTGAATATGTCAACATGCCATTTTTCTAATGCTTCTGCTAAAATAGTGTGATTGGTATATGCACAAGATTTATTTGTTATAGCCCAAGCTTCATCCCATGGTAACTTATAATCATCAACAAGCAATCTCATTAATTCTGGAATTACCAAAGATGGATGAGTATCATTTATTTGAAAGACTAATTTATCTGGTAAATTAGTAAATGTAGAATATCTTTTATAATGTTTTTCTAGGATACTTCTAACTCCTGCTGCACTAAAAAAGTACTGTTGTTTAAGTCTAAGTATTTTTCCTTCTCTAGTTGCATCATCAGGATATAAGAACCCACTAATATTTCTAATTGAAGAATCATATTCAAAGGCATCAGTATTTTCTGGGTATGTGTCTGTAGGTTCTGCATTCCATAATCTTAAACTAGTGACAACACCATTTTTATTTCCAACAATAGGAACATCATAAGGAACAGCACTAATTATTTCATTTGGATAATATACTGCTTCAGAGTTTTCAAAAACGACATGTCCTCCAAAAGGAATGTCTAAACTTTCTTCGTCTCTTCTTACTTCCCAAACATAACCATCTTTTAACCAATCATCAGGTTTTTCCACTTGATATCCATCTTCGATTTTTTGTTCAAAAAGTCCATATCTGTATCTTATTCCATTTCCAAATCCAGGCAATGCCATTGATGCTATTGAATCTAGAAAACAAGCTGCAAGTCTACCAAGACCACCATTCCCTAGTCCTGCATCTGCTTCATAGTTTTCAACTTCGTTGAGATCAATATTTTCTAGATTAAGTCCTTTTTCAACTACATCTCTTAACCCTAAATTCATTATATTGTTAGTAATTAAGCGACCCATTAAAAATTCCATTGAAAAGTAATGAACTTCTTTCACACTGTTTTCGCTTAAATAAGTATTTGTTTTAAGCCAATCAGCTGAAATAACTTCACTAACCATTTCTCCAAGAACATTGTATTTTTGTCTAATGCTTGCATCTTCTATATCAAGTATGTATCTCTCTATTATTCTATTTTTAAATTCTTTAATAAAGGTGTGTTCATTGATGAAATATTCGTTCATTTTACTTCACTCCTGTCATTTACATTATAGCAAATGATTTTTCTTATTCACTATATTAAGTACTGAAACCGTTACCTTATTTAGTTTTTAACTATTACTTTATAGAACTCTTTATACTTGAGAGTTGATTTAGTTAAACTATTGTCTGTTTTCATAGCTCTTGATATTAATTTACTCCAATCATTCTTATTTGTGTTAAATAATTCATTTGCATATTGAATTGTACGAAGCATCTCATTAGCATCATAATTATTAAAAACAAATCCATTTCCTTTTTTAGTAATTGGATCATGCTTAAAGACGGTATCATTTAATCCTCCAGTTCTTCTTACTAGAGGAAGTGTCCCATATTTTAGTGCTATCATTTGACCGAGTCCACATGGTTCAAATCTTGAAGGCATTAAGAAAATATCTGCACCAGAGTAAATATAGTTAGGATTAGTAGCGTCATAACCAATATTTAGTTTTATTTGAGATGGATTTCTTTCTTCAAGTTTTTTAAGTTCGTCAATGTATTTCTCATCTCCTGCGCCAAGTAAAACAAACTGAATGTTTTTGTTTTGTAATAATTCATCAAATGAATTCAATATTAAATCAAATCCTTTTTGTTCAACAATTCTAGTGACCATTCCAATTACAAACTTAGAGGCATCTACTTCAAGTCCCATTATCTCTTGTAAGTATAACTTATTTTCAAGCTTTGCTTCAATATTATCAATCGAATAATTAGCTTTGATTACTTTATCACTCATTGGATTAAATACACTTGAGATTCCATTTAATATCCCATAAAATTCTCCCTCTCTATTTAATAGAGCATAAGTTAAATTCTTTCCATAATACTCGTACTTAAGTTCTTCTTTATATGTTGGTGACACTGTCGATAATTTCGAAGCTGTGTTAATTCCTATCTCAAGAAAATTAATTATATCTTCTTTAAAGATAAAATCCTTGATGCTTAGTTTTTTGATTATTTCGTTTTTACCAATACCCTGGTAATCAATATTATGTATTGTGAGTAAGGTTTTAAGACCTTTATGTTTTGAGTTATCAATAAGAATTGGGATTAAGGCTGTATGCCAGTCATGAACATGAACCAAATCAAATTTTTCAAGATCATCTAATAATTCTACAACTACTTTATTGAAAAACGCAAAACGATCTGTATCGTTTTCATATCCATAAACATTTTCAGTATCAAAGAAGTCAAAACTATTCACAAAATAATATTCAACTTTTTTATATCGATAACTGAATATTCTAACGGTATATTTTTCTTCTCCATAGTAGATAGTTTTATTAAATTCTGTTTTAAAACTCTCAAAAAAAGTATCTCTTATCTTATTATATAAAGGAAGAATAACAGTTACTTCTACTCCTTGTCTAACAAGGTTTCTAGATAAGGACCCTATTACATCAGCCAATCCTCCAGTTTTAATAAATGGATAAGATTCACTTGCCACTAAAAGGACTTTTAAGTTATCAAAGCTAGTCACTATTTGTTCTTTTTGCGAAACAAATGGACTTGTTAATACTCCTTCAATACTAGTATTCTTTTTTACTATTGTTTGCTTATCTAAAATAGCATAATTTATTGAAGAATCTTCTTCAATAACACTATTACTCATTATAAAACTATTTTGAATAATTGCGCCTTTTTCAACTATTACATCTCTACCTATTACGCTATTAATGACAGTTCCATTTATAATGGAACCACTTGAAATCATCGAGTTTTCAATTGTTGCATGTTTTAAGTATTTTGCTGGGGGAGCAGTTTTTTCTTTTGAAAAAATTGGTCTTTGAACAGTGAAAATACTTTTACCAATATCAAATCTAAGCATATCTAGATTTGATTTAAGATAGTTGAATGTGTCTGTTATTGTTCTTGTATATCCTTTATGTTTATATATTTCAACTTTCAAGTTAGGAGATTTTTCAACGAGTTCTATCATTGTTTTATATGCTTGGGTAGCATATGTATTAATATAATCAACAAGTAGTTTCTTTGAAATAATGAAAGTTTTTAGTCGGATATTTTGATACATAATTTCAGTAATGTCTGCACCATTTTCAATATGCTCATTCAAACAATCTTGAAAATCAATATTCCAAACTAGATTTGCTGATGTAATGACTGCATAATCTTGCGTTGAACGTTTGAAAAACTCGATATGTTCGTGCATTCTTTGGAATGTTATCATTTCAGAAGGTGATATATATAAGTTTTTAGGTGGAAGAATGAATAATCCATCTCTTCTTCTATCTAAATCCCATCTTTTTCCACTACCAATATGATCTTGCAAAGAACGATAATTTCCATATGGAAAAATCGCTACATTTGTAATACTTGAATTTCTTACATTAGATAAAGTGAAGTCAATTAATCTGTATTTTCCTGCGAAAGGAAGTGCTCCTGGCATTCTATGAAGTGTTAGTTGTTCTAAGTTATCTTTAAATGTTGCGTCTACAACAGCAAATAATTTACTATTCATGATCATCACCAAACTTCCATAAGAACTCATTATCAACTACTGTAACTTGATCAAAGACTAAAGAAGTATCTGATAACACTATTGAGTCTTTAGTGATTATTGCATTTTCAATAGTGCAGTTTGTTCCAATCCTAACATTAGGATGTATGATCGAATTTTTAATTACTGACCCTCTATTTACCAATATTCCAGAACTTAAAATAGAATGAATTATCTCTCCATAAATTAAACATCCATCACTAATAAAGGAATCAATTATCTGATCACTACTTACGATGTGATGTGGAGGTAGATTGCGTGATTTAGCCAGTAATGGAAAATTATCGTAATCTCTAATTTTTAGGAAATGAGGATTATCTATTAAGTCCATATTAGCTTCATATAAGCTTTCAATGGTCCCGACGTCTTTAAAATATCCGCTAAAATTATATGCACAAACATTCAATTTCTTTTTTAAAGCAAGAGGGATAATATCCTGCCCAAAATCAAATAGTTGATCAGTTTTATCATTAAGTAAACTCTTTAAGACACTAGTATTAAAAACATATATTCCCATTGAACCTAAATCAGACTTTGGATTTTCTGGTTTTTCTTCAAACGATGTAATTTTATTAGATTCATCTGTTTCAAGTATTCCAAAACGAGATGGATTACCAGTCACTTTAAAAGCAGCAACAGTAACCTCAGATTTAGTATCTTTGTGTTGTTTGATCATTAGATTGTAATCCATTTTATAGACATGATCTCCTGGTAAAATTAAGACGTATTCTGGATTATACTGATCTATAAACTTGAAATGTTGTTTAATAGCATGTGCTGTTCCTTTTTGCCATTGTTCTCCTTCCATTGAAGTGTAGGGAGTTAAGAATGAAATACCCCCATCATTAACATCTAAATCCCATGTACTACCGTGTTCAACGTAACTTGTTAGTTCATATGGTTCATATTGAGTAACTAGTCCTATTGTTGTTATTCCAGAATTAGAAAGGTTACTTAAAACAAAATCAATTAAACGGTATTTACCACCAAAATTAACCGCAGGTTTTGCGGTTGTTTTCGTTATTGCATGGAGTCTTTTTCCTCTTCCTCCAACTAGTACCATTGCTATGATATTCTTTTTCATTTACTCACCACATTTCAAAATAGTGACTGATAAAGGACTCAGTATTATGTTTAATGACTGATTTCTATTATTACATTCTATTTGCTGTGTGAATAACTCTCCACCATTATATACATTTGATCCGCCATACTCTAGTTTATCACTATTAATCACTTCATAGTATTTTCCTTTTTTTGGAACTCCTAATCTAAAATTATTGTGAACCATTGGAGTTAAATTTAAAATAACTATCACTGC
>CAYYOU010000087.1:0-5464 GCA_964473425.1 uncultured Candidatus Izemoplasmatales bacterium
TAATTTACCAGATCAGATGAATAGCTACACGCATAGAAGTGGTAGAACTGGTCGCGCTAGCTACACTGGTATGGCAATAAGTTTCTATTCGCCAAATGATGGAATTTACCTTGATTTCCTAGAAAGTAAAGGAATCAATATTATATATAAAGACATCAAGAATGGTGAATTAGTTGACCGTAGAATGAGAAATGAAAGAACAAAAAGAAAACAAGGCGGAATACCTGGTGATGGTGATAGTTTAAATGTTAAAAGAAGAAATGTTAAAGTCAAACCAGGATACAAGAAAAAATATAAAGTAGAGCTTCAAAAAGCAAAATTGAAAGAACTACGTAAAAACCATAGATAGGAGATAATATATGCTTAAAATAGGATCTCATGTTTCATTAAAAGGTAATGAAATGTTAATCGGTAGCGTCAAAGAGACTCTTAGTTATAATGCGAATAGTTTTATGATTTACACTGGTGCTCCTCAAAATACAAGAAGAAAACCAATAGAAGAATTAAGAATTGAAGAAGCGACTCTATTAATGAAAGAAAATGGTTTATTATTAGAAAATGTAGTTGTTCATGCACCTTATGTTATGAATCTGGCAAATCCAGATCCAGAAAAAAGAGATTTTGCAGTTAGATTTTTTACTAGTGAAATAGAAAGAACAGCTAAAATAGGAGCTAAACAAATAGTTCTTCATCCCGGTGCTCATGTTAAGCAAGGTGCTGATATTGGTATTCCTTTTATCATTGAAGGATTAGATAAGGTAATTGAAAATACAAAAGATTTAGATGTTTTAATTGCTCTTGAAACAATGGCAGGTAAAGGAACTGAATGTGGAAGATCATTTGAAGAACTCGCTCAAATTATAAACGGAGTGAAAGATAGTAGAAGATTAAGTGTTTGTTTTGACACTTGTCATACTCATGATTCAGGCTATCACACGAAGTCTGATTTTGACGATGTAATAAAAGAGTTTGACAAAGTAATTGGAAAAGAGAAAATTACAGTATTCCATATAAATGATTCAAAGAACGAATTAAGTGCTGCAAAAGACCGACATGAAAATATAGGCTTTGGGTATATTGGCTTTGATGCATTAAACTATATCGTGAATCATCCAGATTTTATGCATGTACCAAAAATACTTGAAACTCCTTATGTTACTAAAACTCCTGATTCAAAAGATAGACTTTATCCCCCTTATAAAGAGGAAATAGAAATGTTTAGATCGCAAAAGTTTGATCCAGAAATTCTAGAAAAAATAAGAATAAAAGACGCTATTGGTTAATAGCGTCTTTTATATATGCTAGTCTTTCTTCGATTTCTTCTATTGTACTTTCTGGAATTGTTTTTTTATTACTTACTGAAATTCCAAGAAGATAGTCTGCACTTACATCACAAAATTCACAAAACATTTTGAGTTGTTTATGACTCATGTTTTGATGATTATTTTCAATCTTTGAATAGTTTGGTCGTTGAAGCCCAAGAATTGCCGCTACTTGTTTTTGTGGAAATCCTCTTAAGTCTCTAATCTCTTTTAGTCTTTCGCCTAATGTTTTCATATTCATCACCCATTATATTGTAGCAAATAAGCACAATTAAAAGGTTATATGTATTCTAATTAGAACAAATACACTATTTAGTGTCAATAAAAGAACCACGTTGTTTTTGACTTTGAACAAGATATTGATTATATTAGATATAGGTGATATTTTATGAAAGAAAAAGTATCGAGTATATTACGTAAACATGTAGATCTGTTTGGATATGTAAGTATATCTGAATATTTAGAGAAAAGATCCTTTTATGGTAAAAAGGATTCTTTTGATCGTATACCTAATTTTAATACGTATAAAACAATAATAGTTTTGGGATTAAGCTACCCAAGTGAAGAAGTAGAGTACAAAGGAAAAGGGTATGGGATGTTATCAAGATATTCATATAATACTGATTACCATGTAGTACTTAGAAATGTGTTCAGTTCTATCAAGAAGGAATTAGACTTACTGAGTATTAAAAGTCACTTCAGCGTAGATGTCTCTGATATACTTGAAAAACAAGCAGCTATGCTTGCTGGTCTTGGATATTTGGGTAAGAATCAATTACTAATCAACAAAAAATATGGTACTTATCTTAATTTAGCTACTATTTTAGTTGATATAGAAATAGAAAAAGATGAAATCTTAGTGCAAGATAATTGTGATGGTTGCAGAATCTGTATTGACGCATGTCCGAGTTCTGCACTTGATAATGGATTTAATAGAGAACAATGCATTTCTGATATATCTCAAGAAAAGGTGTTTTTGAGTGATAAAGAAATAACCTATTTTGATACAGTAATTTATGGCTGTGATATTTGTCAAAAAGTATGTCCAAAAAATAAAGGAATTGACTTCCATTTACATAACGAATATGAACCAAGTGGAATTGAAAATATAGATTTAGTGAAGCTGCTAAATATAACAAATAGGGAGTTTAAAGATATTTATGGTAATAATGCATCTAGTTGGACTGGAGCTCTAGTTTTAAAGAGAAATGCAATTTGCGCAATTGGAAACCAAGGAATAAAAGGCGCTACAGAAGACATCAAAAAAAGTATTGATAAATATAAAGATGTCCCATGGTATAATGAAACAGCTAAAAAAGTATTAAAAATGTTAGAAGGTGAGTGATTATTGTGAACCATATCGTATTGTATCATCCAGAAATTCCACAAAACACAGGGAATATTATGAGAACTTGTGCTGCGACCAATATGAAACTTCATCTAATAGAACCTCTAGGGTTTTCGTTGGATACAAAGAACGTTAGAAGAAGTGCAGCTAATTACCTAGAACATGTTGAATATGCAGTGTACAGAGATTATGAGCACTTTCTAAGCGAAAATGAAGGTGACTTCTACTTCATAACAAGATATGGTCAAAAAAGTCCTGATAAAATGGATTTTAATGTCGATAATAAAGATATATATCTAATTTTTGGTAGTGAGAGTAGCGGAATTCCAAAAGCGATACTAAAAGATCAACTAGACAAATGTTTAAGACTCCCAATGACTGAAAAAGTTAGAAGTTTAAATCTAAGTAACACAGTAGCTATTTTAGCTTATGAAGCACTCCGACAACAAGGATATAAAGGATTATTTGACCATGAACCAGAAAGCTTAAAAGGAAAAGATTGGTTATTGAAATAAGGCTTTCAATAAGGGCTAGATATTGATATAATAGAAGATGAGAGGAGTGAGGAAATGATTCCTAAGATTAATCAAGATATTCAAATTCAAAGTTATAAACATGACGAGACTTTGCATAGAATATGGGAAAAAGCAACAGTCCTTTATTCTGATGATGAAGTTACTATTGTAGCTAATAAAAGAACAAAGGTTATTGAGTCAAATGGTCGATTTTGGCATACAAGAGAGCCATCTGTGACTTGGTTTTATAAAAGTAGATGGTATAACATAATTGGCATTATAAAAAGAGATGGAATAGCATATTATTGTAATATTGCTTCTCCATATCTTATTGATGAGGAAGCTTTAAAATACATCGATTATGATCTAGATGTAAAAGTATTATGTGATTTATCGTATACAACATTAGATCGAAATGAATATAAGAAACATCAAGATCAAATGGGGTACAGTGAGGATTTAAAAATTATTTTAGAAAAGGAATTACTTGATTTAATTAACATGGTTGAAAATGAAGAAGGTCCATTTGAGAAAAATGTAGTGATGGATTGGTATTCAAAATACAAAGTTGGAGGGACACAATGAAAAAGGATGTTATCTTAAGTACTTATTATAAAGTAAGTCTATTTTTAGCTATGGGAGCGTTTTTGAGTTTATTTCAATACTTACAAAAATTTCCTGAATCAATGTATGGAGATATTTCAAAGTCATTGTTTTCACTAGAATTCAATATTGCTTATGGGGTCACAGATCAAGTGCTTAATTTGGCGCTAATAGCTTTTATTAGTATCTTCTTAATAAATCTAGGTATTTTGATTTATAGTTTAACTGGAGAAAAAGTAGAAGGACTACTAGCTGAAGCAGTGTTCTATAATACTATAATCACTTTGTTGATTGTTATATCTCATATCGCATTTAATGTTCAGATTCCACTTAATGTTAATGGAGAAATTAGTCATAGTATTTTCAATAGTAATTTCTTTGTTTTAGCGGATACAAAAATTATCGCATTTAATTTTAGTTATCTGCTTATTACTATCTATTTATTCTATAATGCTTATGTAATTTATAAATTAATCCCTGTAAAGAGAGAAACTGAAGAAATTGAATAGAGATAATATCAATTAATTATACAAAAGAATAAGTTCTTTTTAAAAAGACTTATTCTTTTTTTTAAGAATATTACACAGTTAATAAAATATATATGATAAAATAGGTTTGAGGTGATTACTATGCACAAAAAAAGATTTTGGATTTTAATTGGAATTGGAGTTAGTCTGCTTTTCTTTTTTATATTGTTAAGCAATATTATCAATGTTGGAGAAAGATTAAGAAATATTCATGAGTATGTTGAATATGGGTTCTATGTTCTTGCTGCTGTTTTGGTATATGTATTAGTAATTAATCCTGTGCGAGTTATTACACTTGCACCTACTTTCAGTATTGATGCATTGTTAGATGATGATAAAAAAAGATTTAAGATTTATAAGAATGCTGCAAGAGTATTGCTTAGTAACGATAATATTACAGAAGAAGATAAAGCAAACCTTACGAAAGCAATGAATGATAAAACTGAGCTTAAGAACGCTTTAACTGTAGTATTTGATACAACAATAAAAGAAGAAATTAATAAACTAATAATTAAAAACTCAAAAGTTGTTTTAGTATCAACGGCTTTGTCTCAAAATGGTAATTTAGACATGTTAAGTGTTGTTGGAGTCAATTTGAAGATGATTAAGGAGATTGTTCAAATATCTGGATTCAGACCAACATACCCGAATCTTGCAAAGCTTAGTGTTAATGTACTTGCAACTAGTCTTATTGCTGAGGGGATAGAAGACATTGAAATCAGTGAACTTCTTCCAAACAAAATTAGTGAAGCATTAACAGATCTACCATTCATAAAAACAATTTCTTCATCAATCCTTGGTGGGATAGCAAACGGTATGCTTACATGTAGAGTTGGAGTAGTTACAAGAAAATATTTATTTAACGATAATAAACTATTATCTAAAAGTCAAATAAGAAAAATGGCATATATAGAATCTATTAAAATGATGCCAATTATTGTGAAAGACGGATTAGTTGCTTTCCCAAAAGGCATTTCAAGTATTTTTAGTAAACCTTTTAAGAAAAAAGCTAGTAAGGCTGAAAAGGATGATCTTAAAAAAGACTAGTAATCTATTACAGTCGAATATGGTGATGTGACATTTGCAGTATCATCTTATGGCCAGAAGTATTTGGATAAAAAGTGATTTTATTAAAACTAACTACTTAGT
>CAYYOU010000088.1:0-5450 GCA_964473425.1 uncultured Candidatus Izemoplasmatales bacterium
GTAAAGAAGACTCTATCTTCAGTTTAGTATCAAAATATCCTGAAATTAAAATAATAATGATTAATCTTGGATTTAACAATATTTTAAAACCTGTGGTTTTACAATCAGTTGGTAGAATAACGAATTTAAGAAAAGGTTGCACGATGAAAGGCATTCACATAGATAAATTAGCCAAAGCATTCAGAGATCATGGATTTGAAATCATTTAAAGGTGGTGAAAAGATGAAGAAATACTGTATGAACTGTATCTATCATACTTTAAAAGGGAATGATATTTTATATAAAGAGGGAGATAAAATCTTTTTAGATGGCGACAAATTAACTTCTGTGTATCTTATTTCTGAAGGGTTTGTCAAAGTATGCAAAACATTTCAAAATGGAGAAGAACGTATTTTTGATATCTTAAGCACAAATGATTTTATTGGACTAGTTGTAGCACTACGGGAAGATAAAAACTATATAGCTTCTGCGTATGCTTTAAATGACGTAAAGGTCAAACAAATTTTAGTAGAAGATGTACTTACAGTCTTTCATTCTAATGAATCATTTAAAGATATGTGTTTTAAATGTACTGTAACAAGAACAAATTTATTTCAATCACATCTATTCAATACAACAAGTGCACATCTAGAAGATAAGATTATGATTATTCTAGAACACCTCACAAAAAAGTTTGGAACTTACTCTAATGGAGAATATATCTTAGATTTGCCTATATCAAAAACAACACTAGCTTCGATTATCGGTGTAAGAAGAGAAACACTATCAAGAAAATTATCCAAAATGCAGGATTTAGGCATTATAAAAATGGATAAGAATAAGTATACATTTGATCGTATGTGACTGATATCACATACGATCATTTTTTCTTATGTAATAATGAAGGTATAAGGAGTGAAATAAATGAGCGAAATAATAAATAATAGTGAAACAAGAAAAGAACAATTAAAGGCAATTATAAAACAAATACATAATGGAATGAATTTAGCGGATGCAAAAAAACTGTTTAAATCACAGTTTGATACTGTTTCAACAGATGAAATTACTAAAATGGAACAATCTTTAATGGAAGAAGGAATGCCAATAGAAGAGGTACAAAAATTATGTGATGTGCATTCGGCTGTATTTGAGGGTTCTATATCTGATATACATAAACAAAACGATAAAACAGAAATCCCCGGGCACCCTATCAAGGTATTTCTTGATGAAAATATTAGACTAGAACATTTATTATTAGAAGAAGTAAGACCGTATATTAAAAAGTACGATAAAACATCTCATTTGATGTTAAGAATTGGAATTGAGCGTCTACAAGAAATTTCAAAACACTATTCTAGAAAAGAGAATTTATTCTTCCCAGGAATAGAAAAAAGAGGATTAACATCTATTCCTAAAGTTATGTGGGGTGTAGACAATGAAATCAGAGAATCTTTGAAAAAAATTAAAAAAGGTTTAGATGAAATTCGTGAAGACTATTCTTCATTACACACTGATTTAGTCCACGTATTAAATAGAGTTGCTGATATGATCATGAAAGAAAACCAAATTCTTACTCCATTACTTCTTGAGAAACTATCACTGTATGATTGGATTCTAGCGGATGAAGGTAGCGATGAGATTGGTTATTTCCTAGATGCTCCAGTTGAAAGTTGGAGTAAAAAAGAAACCAAAGAAGAAAATCAAGAGAGTGAGACTCTAAATGGATTAATCAAATTCGATGCAGGATTCTTAAGTCAAATTGAAGTAAATGCAATGCTTAATACACTGCCTCTTGATATGACCTTTGTGGATAAAGATGATAAAGTAAAATATTTCACACAAGGAACAGAAAGAATATTTGATAGACCTAAAACAGTTTTAGGACGAGATGTTTCAATGTGTCATCCACCGCAAAGTGTTCACGTTGTTACTGATATATTAAACAGTTTTAAAAGCGGTGAAAAAGAGTATGAAGACTTTTACATTAATATGGGACCGATGTTTGTCTATATCAGATACTTCGCAGTAAGAGGAAAAGACAAAGAATATTTAGGTTGCTTAGAAATCACACAAAACATCAAACCAATAAGAGAGTTGCAAGGTGAAAAAAGGCTACTAGATACAAAATGAAAATCTTATTAATCCTTATGTCTTTCTTATCATTAGGAGTCGGAACGATTGGAATCATTTTACCAATCTTACCGACAACACCTTTTTTCCTGTTTTCGTTATATCTTTTTAGTAAAAGTTCAGATAGGTTTTATGATTGGATTACAAAATCATCTTTATATAAGAAATATATCCAATCATTTTATGAGAATAAGGAGATGTCTTTTAAACATAAGTGGATTCTATTAATCACAGTTGATGTTATGCTCCTTGTATCATTTTTACAATTGAATAATGCAATTCTAAAAGCTGTTATGGTAGTACTATTTATATATAAACACTATTACTTTAAAACACATATAACGGTAATCTAGGAGTATTATGGAAACATTAAACAAGGACAATTATAGAATCAATCAAATCAGTGAATTTATGAAAGAATTATTGATAATGACATAGTAAATAAAGAAATGTATAAAAAATATCAATTACTAATCCTGTAATTGATATTTTTAATACCATATGTGATATTTTCCTTTATTAATTTATATCACTTTTTTGTAACACTTCAAAATGATTGATTTTTGCAATTTTTTGATTAAGAATCCATGTGTTTTATCCTGAGAGACAAAAATAATATTTGCTAGTTTGAACTTCAAAGGAATTGACATTTATATTGACATCGTTTACACTGACTTTAGTGAAAAAAATAGAGGAGAGATTATATGAAGCTTAATTATCATAAAAAGATTGCATTTGGAATTATTATCGTCGCATAATTTTTAACATCAGTTCTATCAGCAACAGCAGTGCCTGCACTTGGTGTTGATAAAGAGTCAACTACAACTATTTGGAACTTAATGTGGGAAAATCTTTTTACTAAAATCCCTACAAATGATGTTCGTGATACGTTAGTTGGATTAGGGTTACCTGAAACAATGGCACTTGACTTAATTGAAGAAAATGGAACAGGTAATTCATTACTATCAGGACTTTTAGGATTATTACCTATTTTAGGAACTATTGCTGGTCTTGTAGGTATAGTATTCTTATCATTTAAAGAAGATCTAAAAAAATGGTTATTATACGGATCATTAGGACTTGTTTTTGTAAGTGTATGGACAATTTGGTTCACTGCTCCTACAAAATTAACAGGTGTAGAATCAATGTATAATAGTTTAAATGCTATAAATCCAGCATTTCCAGCTATTATGGGAACTATGATGAAAGATGGAACTGAAATCACAATGGGATTAGGATTATTTGTAGCATCATTAGGAGCAATATATGGTATCGTTGCTCTTGTGTTAAACCAATACGGTAAAATTGCAAAATAATTAGAATTAATAAATCAAACATTAAAAAAACCATCACATATTTGATGAATATATGATGGTTTTTTTGTTAACTATTTCCATATCTTGCTAAAAATAGAGCAATGATTTCATCTAACATTGGTTTTGATGCTTCTTTGTCAAGTCTACCTATGAAAAGGACAGGCCATGTAATAGCTCCAACGACTAAAGCATAGAATATTCTTGCCGCTAATTCTGGATTATCTGTTTTGATTCTATTGTCATCAACTGCTTTATTAAGCCAAGTAACTAAAGTAAAATGCATTGGTGGATACTTTGAAAGTATCTTCATCTGAAGTTCAGGATCATTTAAAAATGTTAAAGTTAAGAATTTTGAAAGTTCTAGTTTCTTTGCAGAATCAATTAAAGAAATTTCAGATTCTGCAAATACAAGTAATTGTTCTTCTAATGATTTATTTGAATCATATGTGCAAGTTTTTATATGTTGTTGTTGTTTTGTAAGCCCATATACAATAACTTCAAATAAGTTCTCTTTACTTTGAAAGTGGTTATATACAGTTTTCTTTGAAATACCTGCTTTCTCAGCAATCTTATCCATACTTGCTTCTTTATATCCCATGCTTATAAAAATATCTTCAGCGCCGCTAATAATAGCGGCTCTTTTCTTACTTTTATCTCTTTCTTTATATTCTGACAACGAAATTACCTCCTATGAAAAACTAAATTACACTGTATAGTGCAAATAACCTTTGACATTAATTTGTTTACACTGTATAGTATAATTAATTAAGGAGGGAAAAACAATGATTATTTATGAAGACACCAAAGATATAATAAAAAAAGATAGAAAATTAATTAGGTTTCTTGGAATTACACTTTTGGTTCAGGCAGTAACATCACTTATAGGAGGATCAATATTTCTTGGACCTTTTGACTCGTCTGAAATTACTGATATAACCTTAAGAAGTATAAGTGATAGCAGTGGTATAGCGTATATCAGTATTCTATTACAAATAATAACTGCAGTTGTAATTATCATGCTTGGAGTAACGATGTATAGAGCTGCAGGGCATATAAATAAAACAATAGCTATAACTGCACTAAGTCTATACATATTTGAAGCAACATTTTTAGGAGTAGGACAAGTATTTGTATTTGGGTTAGTAGAAGTCAGCAATTTATATTCAGCAAGTCCAGATACAAATTTGATAGCAATCGGTAAAGTTTTTCTCGCATGTAAGGAATTCGTTGGTCAGATCAATATGATTCCATTTGGGATAGGGGCAGTACTATTCTATTACCTTTTATTAAAGGCTATGGTCATTCCTAAGTGGTTAGCACTGTGGGGAATAATAACAGCACCATTTATATTGATAGGGTGTACACTAATGGCTTTTGGAATCGCAGCACCAGTCATTCTTCTTGTTCCGTATGTACCATTTGAATTCTTCACAGGAATTTATATTTTAGTTAAAAACCAAAAGAAATTGGATGTATGATTATTAGAACAAAGCAAAATAAAGGGAAACATGTCAATATAATAAAAACATTACATTAATTTGCAATGTTTTTATTATGCATGATTACTAGCATTTAATTAGAAACAATTGTTTTTCTAAATTTACATCATAAGGATCTATTTCTAGTGTTTCAATTATTTGCTTTATAATGTAAGTGTTTCCATTTTGTGCAATTTTTTTAATTAGTTATGCAATTAAACATTCTTGAAGTAAAATTAGTTTTGTAGAATAATTATAGTGAGGAGTAAAAAATGAAAAAAAGAGAAAAGAAGATTGCTACTCAATTACTTAATAGTAAAAAAGTGAATTTTGATATTTTAAAAGAAGAATTAAATATCTCAAGAAGAACACTTTACTATGACATTGAGCGTATTAATGATTATTTAAAAGGCATTGGCACAATTATTATTAAGAAAAAGGATATCACAATTTCTAGAGATTTTGATAAGATGTACAGAGCTATCAATAAAATAGAAAGTAATAATTACGATCTCTATCTTATATACTTAAATAGAAAGAGCTTCAT
>CAYYOU010000089.1:0-5439 GCA_964473425.1 uncultured Candidatus Izemoplasmatales bacterium
ATCATTTGTAGAGATAAGCAAAAAAGATTATCAAATATTTGATATAATCGGAAAAGAAGTAGATCATGAAGTTAAAATAATAGATGTTGATTATTTTAACATTGAAAAAGGAGAGTATTCACACTTCATGTTAAAAGAAATCAATGAACAACCTAGTGTTATTAGAAATATTATTAGTAAATACTTTGATGGTGATGAAGTAACGTTAAATGGAGAAGTTGCAGATGCAATAAAGGATAGTGATCGATTATATATTATTGCAGCAGGTACTTCACTAAACGCTGGATTCATTGGGAAAGAGCTTTTTGAAAAGATGGCAAATATTCCTGTTGAGGTTCACATTGCTAGTGAGTTTGCTTATAATATGCCTTTGCTTTCTAAAAAACCATTATTTATCTTTATTTCCCAAAGTGGAGAAACAGCAGATTTAAGAGCTGTACTGGTTAACATAAAAGCTGGAGGATATCGTAGCTTAACAATTACAAATGTTAGAACTTCAACCTTAGCAAGAGAAGCGGATTACTTCGTTGAAATTCATGCTGGACCTGAAATTGCAGTAGCTAGTACAAAAGCATACACAGCTCAAATTGTTGTTTTAGCAATTTTAGCGTATGGTCAAAGTGATAAGCATATCAATCTAAGAAAAGAGCTTAGCAAGGTTGCAATAAGTATTGAAAACGTAATTGATAAGAGAGAATATATTGAAACTTTAGTAAAAGAATATTTAACTAAAAGAAATTGTTTCTATATCGGACGTGGAATAGATTATTATGCTTGTTTAGAATCAAGTTTAAAATTAAAGGAGATTAGTTATATTCAAACTGAAGGATTTGCTGCAGGAGAATTAAAACACGGAACTATCGCTTTAATTGAAGAAGATACTCCTGTTATCGCAATTATTTCACAAAGATCTATCAGTAAAAATACAAGAAGTAATTTAAACGAAGTGAAGAGCAGAGGAGCAAAAACTTTAGTAATTAGTACAAACTCTGTCCATGAACTAGGGGATCAAATAGTAGTTGATGATGTATATGAATTATTTAGTCCCTTATTAACAATTATTCCTGCTCAATTCATTGCCTATTACGCTGCATTGCAACGTAATTATGATATTGATAAACCAAGAAATTTAGCAAAGAGTGTTACTGTAGAATAACCCAAAAAAGTTAGGATTAAACCTAACTTTTTATTTGTAAGTCTTTTAACAGAAAAATTATTATGATATAATAAAATTTTATTAAGGAGGAAGATACAATGGGAAATTATTTTGGTACTGATGGCATCAGAGGTAGATATGGTATTGAATTGAACAATGGTCTTGCTTTTAAGGTGGGACAGAGTTTAAAAAAAGTCTTAAAGACGACTAAACTTGTCATAGGAATGGACACAAGAGAATCAAGTAGTGAGTTAATGTATAGCGTAGTTAGTGGAGCGCAAAGCATCGGAATAGACGTTATGGTAGCCGGAGTTGTTCCAACACCATTAATTAGTCACTATTCAAAACAAAAGAACATTACTGGTGTTATGATTACAGCGTCGCATAACCCTTTTACTGATAATGGAATAAAAGTTTTTAATAAAGGAAATAAATTGTTACTAGAAGAAGAATTATTGATCGAAAAATTTATTGATGAAAATGCTAAGTTTGATGTTGCGAGAATCGGTAAAACGTATTCAGGAGAAGAAGTAATTGATTTATATGCTGATTTAATTGAAAGTCTTGACTTAGAAAAAACAGAATTAAAAATTGGCTTTGACAGTGCGAATGGTGCAAACTATTTAATTAGTTTAGGAGTACTTAGAGAACTTTGTAAATCATATGTTCAAATAGGTAACACCCCAGATGGAAGAAATATTAATAAAAATGTAGGAAGTATACATCTTGAAAGTATTATTAAGCTTGTTAAAAGTAAAAAACTTGATATTGGTTTTAGTTTTGATGGAGATGGAGATAGAATACTTGTAGTTGATGATGAACTTGATATTATAGATGGAGATTTACTAATTTACATTATTGCAGTATACATGAAAAACAATAATATCTTGAATAAAAATACTGTTGTTCTAACAAGTATGAGTAATTTAGGAATCATTAAAGCATTTGAAAGACAAGGAATAAAAGTAGTCTTAACGGATGTAGGAGATAAGTATGTATTAGAAGAATTAAATTATAATAACTACTCTATTGGTGGAGAGAATAGTGGACACGTTATTTTAAGAGATTATATTAATACTGGTGACGGTGTACTTGTTGCTGCTTACTTATTAAAGATATTACACGAGACTAAACTAAGCTTAAAAGAGCTGACAATCGACATTTCAATGTGGCCTCAAAAAATGGTCAATATTCGTACATTTAATAAAGCAATAATTAAAGATGAAAGAGTTGTAAAAGTAATAAATGAAGTAAAAGAAATACTAAAAACAAATGGTAAAGTGTTAGTTAGAGCTAGTGGTACTGAACCATTAGTAAGAGTAACCTTGAGTTGTGAAAAAATAACCGATTTAGATGAATACATGGAACGAATTATTTCAATTATTAATTTTGTAAAGGAGGAAGTTTAAATGAAGAATTATGCTATTGTTTTAGCTGCAGGTAAGGGAACTAGAATGAAGACTGAATTACCGAAATGTGCTTTCCCTATCTTAAAAAAACCAATGATAGAATATATCGTTGAAAACATTGAAACTAGTGTTGTTGATGAAATCATTTGTGTTGTGGGGTTTAAAAAAGAATATTTACAAGATTTACTTAAAGACCGTGTAAAGTATGCTTTTCAAGAAGAGCAACTAGGAACAGGACACGCAGTATGCAAAGCTGCTGATTTACTTAGTGGTAAAGAAGGAACAACAGCAATATTACTTGGTGATATGCCTCTGATTAACAACAAAGTAATTGATAAAGTTATTTCATATCATAATGATAAGAAGAATGATTTGACTGTAGTAACAGCTGAATTTGATAAGCCTAAAGGGTATGGACGTATTATCAGAAATGAATTTGGAAATATCGAGAAAATTGTTG
Source organism: uncultured Candidatus Izemoplasmatales bacterium (assembly GCA_964473425.1). Classification (GTDB taxonomy): domain Bacteria; phylum Bacillota_I; class Bacilli_A; order Izemoplasmatales; family Izemoplasmataceae; genus JAFGXW01. The sequence continues at coordinate 3,026 of CAYYOU010000089.1, forward strand.
AAGATAAAGACTGTTCAAAAACTCAAAAATTGATTAAAGAGATTAACACAGGTATATATATTGTTGATAATAGCTTGTTATTTGACGCTGTACATAAAATCGAGATTAACGAACGAAAAGGGGAGTATTACTTAACTGATATCGTTGAAATAATGAAAAAAGAAGAGTACAAAGTTGATGCTTTTTTACTGTGGGACAGCCCAAAAGTAATGGGAGTTAACGACCTTTACACAATTTCACAAGCTGAAAAGCATTTAAGACATGACATAAACAAATCTCATATGTTAAATGGTGTAAGTATCATCAACCCTGAGACTGTGACAATAGGTCACAGCGTCGTTATTGAAGAAGGAGTTATCATTAATCCTAATACATTCATAACAGGAGACAGCGTGATAAAAAAAGGATCTATCATTGGTCCGAATACCGAAATACATTCTTCAATGATCCATACGCATGTTTCTGTTAAACACAGTTTAGTTTACAATAGTGAAGTTTATGATAATACTACAATTGGACCATTTGCTCATTTGAGAGATGGAGCTGTTATTGGTAAAAATAACCGTATTGGAAACTTTGTTGAAGTTAAAAACTCTAAAACAGGAGATGGTACAAAAGCTGCTCATTTGGCTTATATTGGTGATACTATAACTGGATCAAGAGTGAACTTTGGTTGTGGAAGTATCACAGTAAACTATGATGGTGTTAATAAGAATAAAACAATCATCGGAGATGATGTCTTTATTGGTTGTAATACAAATCTTATTGCTCCAGTAGAAATAGGTAATAAAGTATTTATTGCAGCAGGTTCAACAGTTACTAAAAATGTACCTGAAGGAGCACTAGCAATCGCTAGAAATAAACAAATTAACAAAGCAGATTATGCTAAGATCTTAATTCGACCAAAAGTTGATACTAAATAGTTGACAAAGTGTAATATTGTGGTAAAATAATTAATGCAGTTATAAATACGTGGAAAGAAGAGTACCCACTCTCACCTGATTGATAAATCGATAGGTTGAAGCTACAACTAAAATAAAAATTTTAGTGTGGGTACGTTACGTACTCACACTTTTTTCTTTCTTTCCATAAAAAAAAATAAAATGGAGGTGTTATTATTTCAAATAGATATAGCCAACAAATGCCTGCGAAACGAAAAGATGAAGGATTAGTTAACGAGGAAATTCGTGCTAGACAAGTTATGGTAATTACAGATACTGGTGAAAAATTAGGTGTGATAGATACAAAAGAAGCACTTAATTTAGCATGGGACAAAAACTTAGATTTAGTTTTAGTTGCCCCAACAGCAAAACCACCCGTAGCTAAATTTATGGATTATAACAAATATAGATACGAACAGCAACGTAAATTAAGAGAAGCAAAAAAACATCAAAAAATCGTTTCTTTAAAGGAAATTAGGTTATCTCCAAAAATTGATATAGGTGATTTCAATACAAAATTAAATCACGGTCGTAAGTTTCTTGAAGGTGGAGATAAACTTAAAATATCAATTCGATTTAGAGGTCGTGAAATGGCATATACTAACAAAGGTAGACAAGTAATGATTGACTATGCAAAACAAGTCGAAGATATTGCTTCTATTGAAAGTAGACCAGTTCAAGATGGACGAAACATGTTCATGACATTATCACCAAAAAAAGATAAATAATAAGGAGTGAAGAAGATGCCTAAAATGAAAACTCATAAAGGTACAGAAAAAAGAATTAAAGTTACAGCAACGGGTAAAGTTAAAGTATCTAGCGCTAATAAAGGTCACTTACTAAGTGCGAAATCAAAATCATCAAAAAGAAGACATAAACTTGGATCTGAAGTATCTCCAAGTGATATGAAAAGAATCAAACAACAAATCGCAAACGTTAAATAATTAGGAGGAAACAAGAATGCCAAGAGTAAAAGGCGGAACAGTCGCTAGAAAAAGACGTAGAAAAATATTAAAATTAGCAAAAGGGTATTACGGATCAAAACATTTACTATATAAAACAGCAAATGAACAGGTAATGAAATCATTATCTTATGCATATAGAGATCGTAAACAAAGAAAAAGAAATTTCAGAAAACTTTGGATTACAAGAATCAATGCAGCTGCAAGATTAAGTGGAATGTCTTATTCAAAACTAATTAATGGATTAAACTTAGCTGGAATTGAAGTTAACCGTAAAATGTTAGCTGATATCGCAGTAAACGATCCAAAAGGATTTGCTCAAATCGTTGAAGCAGCAAAAAGAGGAATTAGTGGAGAAGCGGCACCTAAAAAAGTTGCAGCTAAAAAAGTTGCACCTGCTGCTAAAAAAACACCTGTTGTTGAAAAAACTCCAGTTGTAAAAAAAGCTCCAGTTGTTAAAAAAACACCTGCTGTAAAAGCTGCACCAGTTGTAAAAAAAGCACCTGTTGCA
>CAYYOU010000090.1:0-5436 GCA_964473425.1 uncultured Candidatus Izemoplasmatales bacterium
ATCAGGAGAAAGGAGAAATAATTAGACATCTTTTAAGATGATTTAATTATACGTGGTATTATGAACCAAGTATTTAATAAAAGGATTTTCACTATTAAAGAGCATTTAGCAATAATGAAACATGCCGCAAAAGGTCTTAATGTTCTTCGTTACGTAAAAAAGAATAAACTTTTCAATAAAAAATTTAAAGAAAGAATTATGCTCGCCGTAACAGAAGTTAATGGATGCGAGCTATGTTCTTACGTACATACTAAAATATCTTTGGAATCAGGAATGAGTCATGAAGAGATTAGAGGGATACTAAACGGAATAAAAGATGATATACCTGAAACAGAAATAGTAGGGGTATTATTTGGAGAGCATTATGCTGATTCGCATGAACATCCAGACAAAGAACCTATCAATACATTGATTAAAGAATATGGAAGAGATGATGCAAAAATCATTTGTGCGATCCTTGGAATGATAACTTTGACAAACTCAATGGGGATCTCTTTGGGACTTTTGAAAGAGAGATTTTCTTTTAAAAGAGTTAAAAGAAGTAAAATGATAAATGAGTTAGGTATTCCAGCCTTAACAATGACAGTTTTTCCGATAATATTCATTTATTATAAAATTAAATCGTTATTTAAAACTTTAAAATGCAGTATAATACAGGATAGAGTTACTTTAACTAGCTAAAGTAAAATTTCTTGCTTTTCTGATTGAATGGGATTATAATTAAAATATAATACAAGGAATCTTTTTATCGACAAATTAATTAATTTCTATGTCTGGCAGTACCAGGTGAACAGTAGGAGTTGTAGTAGTTGAATTTGTAATAAATCTTGTAACAATATTATCTTGTATGATTTAATTATCCATAACATTTATTTTGAAGTAAATAAAAGAATTTTGAAATAAAGTAACAATTATTAATTAATCGTATAGAATTTTAAAATAGAATATTGATTTGCCAGAGAACAAATTATTTATTAACAACAACTCCTCTGCTAGCCATAGAAATTAATTTAAAAAAAGGCGATTGCCTTTTTTTAATATGGTATAATAGATAAAGGTGATTAAGATGAAAGAAATTGTAATAGCAACAAAAAACAAACATAAGATAATCGAAATGAAGAAGATGTTAGAAGAGATAGGATATAGTGTCTTATCCCTATTTGATTTCGATGAATTTCCAGACATAATAGAAGATGGAAATACGTTTAGAGAAAACGCATTAAAGAAAGCAAAAGAGCTATCTAATTACTTAGATAAGACAGTTGTTTCTGATGACTCAGGATTAGAAGTGTTTGCATTAAACAACGAACCTGGTGTATATTCAGCACGTTATAGTGGAAATAATAAAACATATGAAGATAATAATAAACTTTTATTAAAAAATATGGAAGTTATTGAGAATAGATCAGCTAGATTTGTGACAACGATGTGTTTGTATTCTCAAACTGAAAAACCAGTCTTTTTTGAAGATTATTTATATGGAGAGATTAGTAAAACGTATAAAGGAAATAATGGGTTTGGATACGATCCAATCTTCTATGTCCCAGAACTAAAAAAGAATTTAGCTGAAATTAATCTTGAAGAGAAAAATCAAATTTCTCATCGAGGGAAATGCTTAACCAAGTTAATTAATTATTTAAAAAACAATGGATAAGTGGTATAATTTTTACGATGAATAAGAAGAAGGAGGAATATAATGTCAATTAAAGGTAGTCAAACAGAAAAAAACTTATTAAAAGCTTTTGCTGGAGAATCACAAGCAAGAAATCGTTATACAATGTTCTCTAAAATAGCGAAAAAAGAGGGTTATGAACAAATATCTGAGATGTTTTTAGAAACTGCAGGTAATGAACTTGAACATGCAAAGATATTCTTTAGACATTTAGAAGGTGGGGCTGTTGAAATAACTGCAACTTACCCTGCAGGTATTGAAGGATCTACTCCTGAGAACTTACTTGCTGGAGCTGAAGGTGAATTTGAAGAATGGGATGAATTATATCCTGAATTTGCTAGAATTGCTTTAGAAGAAGGATTCCCAAAAGTAGCTGCTTCATTTAAGATGATTTCTAAAATCGAAAAGGAACATGAAGAAAGATATCGTAAATTAATAGTAAATATCAAAGAAGATATAGTATTTAAGAGCGAAAATGAGACTGCATGGGTTTGCCGTAAATGTGGTCATATCCATTTCGGAAAAAGAGCTCCTGGTAAGTGCCCTGTTTGCATGCATCCACTTGCTTACTTTGAGAAAAGAAAAGTTAATTTTTAAGTAGATTAAGAGTAGAGAAAATTTTTCTCTACTTTTTATTTGGGTAAATTATTGTTTAACTTACATTTTTACATTTGATTTGATATAATTATAAAAAGGTTGGTGGTTATATGAAGGTTATTGTGTTCAGTGATGCTCATGGAAATAAAATAATTCTTGAAAGGATTGTAAGCTTTAATCCAGACGCAGATTATATTATATCTCTAGGCGACAGTGAACTGCCACTTAACTTCTTAGTAGATTTAGATATTATACCAATTAAGGGTAATTACCCAAGAGACGCCGGGCTTGTTTATGAGAGTGTATTAAAAGTAGGAAATAAAAAATTACTACTAGTTCACGGGCATAAATTCAAAGTCCAAAAAACTTTAACCAAGTTGCTTACTCGCGCCATGGATTTAGATGTAGATGTAGTTCTTTATGGTCATACACATATTGCAAAAGTAGATAAAGTGAATACAATAACTCTTCTCAATCCAGGAAGCATTAAAAACCCTAGATCTAAATTAGCACCTTCATATCTTATTTTAGAAATCACCGATGAATCTTTTAAATACACTTTTAAAGAAGCTGAAACAAATATCACAATGGAAAATATATAGTTATATTCAAATTTTTTCAGATACGTCTATTGTCAAATAGAGCGAAATTTCGCTCTATTTTTAAGAAATGGGTTACATGTTTTATAAGTTTACATAAACAATGTATTGTGATATTCTTGAAATGAAAACAGGAGTGATATTATGAAAAAGATATTTCTAGTTCTGGTTATTGCACTTGGTGCACTACTAATGACAGGTTGTAAAAAAGAGAAAATAGAAGAAATTGAAGAGATTGATTTTAGTGAAGTTTATCCAAATAACGGAACTTATTATCAACTTTTTGTTAGAAGTTTTGCAGATAGCGATGATGATGGTGTTGGTGACTTCAATGGAATTACTTCCAAACTAGGATATTTAAAAGATCTAGGGATAAATGGAATTTGGCTAATGCCAATTCATCCCTCACCTACCTATCATGGATATGATGTAATTGATTTTTATGATGTTAACCCTGAATATGGAACAATGACAGACTTTGAAAATCTTCTTATTGCAGCAGAAGAATTAGATATTGATATTATAATTGATTTTATAATTAACCATACTTCAAGCGAACATCCTTGGTTTCAAGGATGGAAAGACGGAAATCCTGATTATGCTGGATTTTATCGTTTAATAACAGCAAGTGATGAACGAAAAGATGAAAATGGTGCTTGGGGTCAAAATATTTGGCACAGTACAACTGGTGGTTATTATTGTGGATACTTTGGACCAGATATGCCTGATTTAAATTGGAGTAATGAAAATGTTCAAGCAGAAATGTTGGATGTTGCATCATTTTGGATTGAAAAGGGAGTAGATGGATTTAGATTAGATGCTGCTTTGCATTTAGAAGGAGTGGGAGAAGTTAAATCACCTACTGTACCAATAGATTCAACTTTGGTTAAATTAGAGTATTTTGAGTATCAGATAGAGGAACTCTATCCAGACATTTACATAGTTGGTGAGATTTATGATGCATTCAGTGTTTCAAGCTTATTCTATCAATCAATGGATAGTGCTTTGAATTTTGAAATTGGAGATAAAATACTCGCAGCCATAAATACAGGTTTTAGTACAGATTATGTTTCAACAATCGTAAGATATAGTGAGATTATAAACAGTTACGAAAGTAATGGAATAGATGCTCCATTTTTAAGAAATCATGATCAAGATAGAATGGCTAGTATTTTAAATAGTAATATTTCTAAATTGAAGTTAGCAGCTGAAATGTTATTAACATTACCGGGAAACCCATTTATCTATTATGGGGAAGAATTGGGAATGTTTGGAATAAAGAGTACTGGGCCATTTTGGGACGAAACAAGAAGATTACCGTTACCATTTGGTGATGACTACACTACTACGTGGTTTGCAGATGAATTTAATACAGAATTAAAAAATGTAACTGAGCAAGAAGCTGACTCAAATTCACTGTTTAATGTATATAAAAATATCTTAGCAGTAAGAAATAATTCTTTGGCATTAAAATATGGAGATATCTTCCCGTATGAGGAAAGTTCAAATGCACTTCAAGGCTATTATAGAGTGTTTAATTATGATCAAGATAATCAAGAAATTGTTCTTGTTTTACAAAATGTAAGTGAAGGTGACTATCAACTATATTTCGAAAATGAAGATGTTATGTATTACTCAAAAGGAATAGATAATTATAATGGTAGTGTTGAAGAAAGATCGACATTGATACTTAGAATGAATAATGAATTAATAGGTAATTTCTATGAATAAAAATAAAATTACATTTTCTCAAATGTTTTCTAGATCAATTTCAAATTTTAGTGAAGTATTCGGATTATTTGAAGCAAGTTTATTCAAAGTAATAATGTATTTTATTTTATTAAACTTAATGATGTTCTTGCCAATTACAATGCAAGTTGTAAACTTAGAAAATCTTGACTACAGTAAATATGGTTTTACTTTTATGGAAGACCTTCCGGATTGGTTGCCTAGCGGCTTGCCAACTCATTGTAAGATTGATAATAATGAATTACAATGTTTAAATGATGATGTATTTGAGTATGATATTATTAACAGAGATACGACTTATCATATCTATTTCAATGTAGAAGATTCAGTCGAAATTAATGAAAGTGATACAATTATTTTTTACCAATCTGGCATCCATATGAATATTGGAGAATCAAGTGTGTTACGGCTTACATATTCTGGATTTGGGTATACTGATTTTAATGAAATCAATCAAATGAGTCCAGAAGAAGCTAGTGAAATTCTATTTGAATCTCTATTTCAAAGTGTTAAACCAGCAATTATATTGCCAATAATACTTGTCTTTGTTGGAATTTTAACCTTAACAAATATTATTTTGATATTCTCTATTGGGACCCTATCTATGCTATTTAAGTTTAATCAAAGTGAGTTTCCAAGATATCAAGACATAATAAAATTGATGATTTTCGCGTCAACTATTCCATCAATAATAAATTTAGGATTAGGGTTTTTTGGATTGAGTGCATTTACATCAATTAGTTATAATATTATTACCCCTATCCTGGCATATTTTATGTATAAAGCAAGCAGAATGAAAATAGAAGCTAATTTATAGTA
>CAYYOU010000091.1:0-5378 GCA_964473425.1 uncultured Candidatus Izemoplasmatales bacterium
AAATCAATCCAACGTCCTGATCTTCTGATCTCCATGAAAGAGAATGAAGAACTAATTAAAGAAGTAGAATCAATTTTCTATAAAGTAGCTGAAAAGATTCTAAGTAATAAATATATTGATTGGAAAGTATTTAGAGAAGCTTTAAAAGATGACATTAGTAAATATTTATATAGGGTTACTAAGAGAAGGCCAATCATAATCCCGATAATTATCGATACGCAAATAACTGAGTAGACATTGTCTGCTTTTTTTTGATTAATTAACAAATGAGTAAATATTCATAGATATAAAGAAAAAATGAAAATAGCTTTACAAAAAGCTACAAATTACCTATAATAAGATAAGATAAAAAAATAAAAATTGGAGGAAAAAAATGAAAAAAATTATTACTTTATTTATGCTTTCAACAGTTTTCTTTTTAACTGGTTGTACTGATGCCGTAGATTACAGCTCAGATATCAGTACACTAGAAACTGAAATCGCTACATTGAAACAAACAGTTACAAAATTAGAAGGGGACATTGAAGATTTACAAAACGTTCCTGAAAAAGTTGTTTTAAAAATTGCTATGATTACTGACTCTGGAACTATTGATGATGAATCATTCAACCAAGGTACTTGGGAAGGTATTTTGACGTATGCAAATGCAAATGGACATACATTCCAATACTATAAACCAACTGAAGTTAGTGATACAGCTTACTTAGCTGCAATTCAATTAGCAGTTAATGATGGTGCTGATGTTGTTGTTACTCCTGGATTCTTATTCGAATCAAGTGTATATGCTGCACAGGATTTATTCCCAGATGTTAAGTTTATCTTAATTGATGGTACACCTCATACAGCTGATTGGCAAACATTCAATACAGCTTCTAATACTTTATCAATCTTATTCAACGAACATGAATCAGGGTTCTTAGCTGGTTATGCTGCTGTTATGGACGGATATAGACACTTAGGATTCACTGGTGGAATGGCTGTTCCTGCTGTTGTTAAATTCGGTGTTGGATATGTTGCAGGTGCTTATTATGCTGCTGACGAACTAGGTGTAGATATTACACTTGGTGATGATGATTATTATTACTTCGGAGATTTTGCTCCTTCTGATACATTTAAAGCTTATGCTAAAGGTAAATTCACTGCTGGTACTGAAGTAATCTTCTCTGCTGCTGGTGGAGCTGGTGGATCTGTTATGGCTGCTGCTGAAGAAGTTCCAGGTTCTGCAGTAATCGGTGTTGACGTTGATCAATACTACTTATCAGATACAGTTATTACATCTGCATTAAAAGGATTAGGTACTGCTGTTATGACTGCATTAGCGGATATTGAAGCTGGAACTTTCGAAGGTGGAAGAACTCTTATTTTAGGTGCTGCTGATGATGGAGTAGGGCTTCCAATGGCTAACTCTGTATTCTCTGTGTTCACAAATGCTGATTACTTAGCTATTTTAGCTGACTTAGCTGATGGAACTGTCGTAGTTCCTTCAAATCATGCAGATTTAGTTACATTCTTAACTGCTAATGGAGATCCTTCAGGATACCCAACTGCTGCAGTTATTGAACCTGCTAGCTAATAAGATTCTATTTATTTAAAAATAAAGGGCCTAACTATTAAAGTTAAGCCCTTTTATTTTTTTTTAGTTTAATTGTTTATAAAATATTTAATTGTTTATAAAATATTTAATTGTTTATAAAACATTTAATTGTTTATAAAATAGATAATATAGTATAATATTATTAAAAGTACAAAAAACTGGAGCTGATATTATGGAGTATGTTGTAGAAATGTTAAACATCACAAAAGAATTTCCTGGAATAAAAGCTAATGATGATGTGACATTACAACTAAAAAAACAAGAAATACACGCCTTACTTGGTGAAAATGGTGCTGGTAAATCGACACTGATGAGTGTTCTTTTTGGATTGTATCAACCTGAAAAAGGGACTATCAAAATCAATGGAGAAGAAGTAAAAATCAATGACCCTAATGATGCCAACAAGTATAAAATCGGAATGGTACATCAACATTTTAAGTTGGTTCATAACTATAGTGTTGTAGAAAATATCATGCTAGGTGTAGAATCTACAAAAAATGGATTATTAGATTATTCAGTAGCAAGAGAGAAAATTATTGAATTAAGCGAAAAGTATAATTTAAGAATTGATCCAGATTCATTGATAGAAGATATCAGTGTTGGTATGCAACAAAGAGTAGAGATTCTGAAAATGTTATACCGAGATGCAGAAATTCTTATCTTTGATGAACCTACTGCCGTTTTAACACCTCAAGAAATTGAAGAATTGATGAAAATCATGAAAAATTTAACTACAGAGGGAAAATCAATTGTTTTGATTACTCACAAATTAAAAGAAATTAAAAAAGTCGCAGACCGTTGTTCGGTTTTACGTAAAGGTAAATACATTGGAACAGTTGGTGTAAAAAATACATCTACAAGTAAAATGGCAGAGATGATGGTTGGTAGACCCGTTAATTTTGGTGTTGATAAAAAGAAAGCAAACCCAACAGATGTTGTTTTAGAAGTAAAGGACATTGTGGTAGAAGACAGTTTGTCACGTAAGTTAAGAGTAAACAATGTTTCCTTTTGTGTTAAAAAGGGAGAAATCTTCTGTGTAGCTGGTATTGAAGGTAATGGACAAACTCAATTAGTTGAAGCCATCACAGGATTAGAACGTTGTAAAGGTTCTATTTTCTTAAATGGTGAAGATATCACAAATACTTCAATTCGCAAAAGAAATAATATGGGAGTATCTCATATTCCAGAAGATAGACACAAACATGGTCTTATTTTGGATTACTCATTAGAGTACAACCTAGTATTGCAAGAATACTTCACACCTAAATTTCAAAAGTTCGGATTCTTAAAACAAAAGGCAATAAGAGAAAACGCTGAAATACTGATTAATGAATTTGATATCCGTTCAGGACAAGGTGCCATAACAGATGCTAGAAGTATGTCAGGTGGAAATCAGCAAAAAGCGATTATTGCACGTGAAGTAAGTAGAGATACAGATTTAATTATCGCAGTACAACCTACAAGGGGACTTGATGTAGGAGCGATTGAATTCGTTCATAAAGAACTAGTTGAATTAAGAGATCAAGGCAAAGCTGTCCTACTAATTTCATTAGAACTAGATGAGGTTATGAATTTATCGGATAGAATCATTGTTATGTATGAAGGTGAACTAGTAGGTGAATTCGATCCATCAAAAACTACTGAAACCGAATTAGGATTATATATGGCTGGATCAAAAAAAAAGAAAAAGGAAGTGAAGCATAGTGGAAAATCAGAATAAAAAAGCAAAAAAATTCAGTTTCGAAGCATTCTTCACTGGAAAAATATTTTTAGATATAGCAAGTAGTATATTCTCTATCTTTTTAGGGCTATTACTTGGATATCTCGTAATGTATTTCATCAATCCAGAATATGCAACTTCTGCATTCAAAGTAGTAATTGGAAGTTGGAAACAAATAGAGTTATCGGGTACACAATCATTTAATATTGGTGAAATTCTGTTTAGAGCAACACCTATTATACTAACTGGGCTTTCAATTTCATTTGCCTTTCGGGCAGGTCTTTTCAATATTGGTGTTGTTGGACAATTTACTGTTGGTGCAGTAGCGGCTGTATATGTTGGTGTCAGATGGACATTCTTAGCAGACGTTCTTGGGATGAATTTACATTGGCCAGTAGCGTTACTTGCCGCATTGCTTGCAGGTGGAGTGTGGGGTGCAATTCCTGGATTACTCAAAGCGTATCGAAATGTAAATGAAGTAGTAGCAGGTATTATGCTAAACTATGTAGGTATGTATTTATCAATATATTTTATAATGCATAATATTTTTAACCCAACTTACGCAAGAGCTTTAAGTGTAGAGCCATCCGCAGAATTACCAACATGGGGACTGGAAAAACTTTTCCCATCTCCAAATATGAATATTGGGATAATACTTGCCTTAGCTGCAGTTATTATCACTCATATTATTTTATATAACACGAAATCCGGTTTTGAGATTAAAGCCGTTGGATTTAATAGACATGCCAGTAAGTATGCTGGTATAAATGAAAATAAAAATATTGCATTAGCTTTAATTATTTCAGGTGCAATCGCTGGACTTGCTGGGGCAATCGTTTATTTAGTTGGTGGTAAGTCATTTGCTGTTATTGCTGTGCTTGAACCTCAAGGATTCACAGGTATTGCAATCGCATTGCTCGGGTTAACAACTCCAATAGGAACATTCTTAGTAGGTATTTTCTATGGAGTGTTACAGTATGGTGGATATTTAATTCAAGGTGACTTATTAGGCGGGTTCAAACCTGAGATTGTAGATGTTATTATATCTACGATCATATATATTAGTGCATTATCATTATTTGTTAAGATGTATTTGAAGAAGATTATTAAATATATTGGTAATATATCAAAACCAAAAGCAGAACCAAAAGCAGAACCAAAAGCAGAAACAAAAAAGGGTGGTGATGAATAATGGATATAGTATATCTAATATTACAGCTTACTCTAGCTAGTGCAGTGCCATTAGCCATTGTTGCACTTGGAGGATTATTCAGTGAACGAAGTGGTGTTATCAACATTGCTTTAGAAGGAATTATGCTAATAAGTTCATTCGTTGGGGTAATTGTTATTTCCAACTTAGAAGAGATCACGTTCAAAGAAGCTTACTTTAGCTCAGAACAAACAGCAGAGTTCGTTTTGACATATGAATATGAGTATTACGATGACTCTGATCAATTTCAATCGTTATTCACCGATTTTGAAGAAACGAAAACAAGTTTAGGCGAATTACAAGGTTCCATCGATGCAGAGACTTGGTATCAGGGATTATCTGTGTTCTCTAAGAATCTAGTTGATGGTGAAATAGAAGACGTAATGGATACATTTAACTATGAAGAAGTCCTTGCTTACGGGACAGAAGTTAGTAATTACATAGATACCAATCTTGTTCCACTAGTGAATTCAGTAAGTGGTGGAACGATTGTAAACGTTCAAGATTTTATTACAAAATTATATGAATACACAACAGTATCTGAACAATATGACACATTACTTGCAAGAGTAATAAATAAGTCGGAATTCTCCCGTGATGATGTTGGAGAATTAGTCCTTACAGGTACTGATCAAAAGTTGATGAAACCAGCATTCTTCACAATTTTCACTAAGAAATTAGATAATAACACTCCTATAGACTACAAAGTTATAGATCAAGTAATAGTAGATGAATCAGGAGATAAAACAGTATACATAGTACAATTAGCTGATGGAAGTCAATTCTTCAATGGATTAGAATATAATGTTAGTTTTAAACCTAGTAAGGCATCATTTGAAATAAAAGAGTTCTAT
>CAYYOU010000092.1:0-5368 GCA_964473425.1 uncultured Candidatus Izemoplasmatales bacterium
TAATTAAACCATCTATCGGATGGGGACCTTATAAAACAATGGCTAAGGAAAGCAATCTTAAATTAGCAGATTACAATATGTTTAAAGGTAATAAATTTGATTTAGAGCATTTTAAACTTACATTAACAAAGGTAATGGATGATCAGGGAAAAGTCCTTGTAATAATCAATGACCCTTGCCATAATCCAAGTGGTTATACTCTAACTGGTTTCGAATGGGATGAAATAATCTCATTCTCAAATGACTTATCAAAGAAAGGTCCAGTTGTCATCCTAAATGATATAGCTTATGTTGATTATAATCATAAAGTAAACAAATGGAAAAAGCATTTCAATAAATATCATGATCTTGCAGAAAATGTAATGGTTGTAGTTGCCTTCTCTTGTTCAAAAACTTTAACTGCTTATGGAGCTAGAGTTGGTGCTCAAATTGTTATTACAAAAAACAAAAAACAATTAGAAGATTTTAAAAATGCTGCGATTTACAGTGCAAGAAGTATTTGGTCTACTGTAAATAATAGTGCAATGAAGTTATTCAGTACTATTATGAATGATGAAAAATTAAAAGCTGCGTATATGTTAGAAAAACAAACATATATTGATCTTTTAAAAGATAGAGCAAGCATATTCGTTAGTGAAGCAAAAGAAGTTGGGCTTGAAATATATCCCTATGTTGAAGGATTCTTTGTTACAATAAAAGTTATTGACGACTCACAAAAAGAATTATTAAATAAGAAGTTACAAGAAAATAATATCTTTATTGTTGAAGCTGATTATGGACTTAGAGTAGCTATATGTAGTGTCCCTAGAAGAAAACTAAAAGGACTTGCAAAAAGAATTAAGGAATTGATGTAAATTAAAAGGATTTACCTGGGGAAAATACCCGGTAAATCCTTTTTTAATTATTATTTAAGTTCTTTTATCCAACCTTTTGGAGCTTCTATATCTCCATAGTAAATACCTACTAAGATGTCGTATAACTTCTTAATTGTTGGTCCAACCGTTCCATCATTAAAATCAGTAATTTTATCTTTGTGAGTAATTGATTTTATTGGTGTTATTATTGCAGCTGTTCCACAAGCTCCAACTTCTTTGAATTCTTTTACGTTATCAATGAAGCAATCTCTTTCTTCTACTTTCATTCCAAGCATATGTTGTGCAATGTACAAAATCGATCTTTTTGTAATACTTGGGAGTATTGAAGAAGAAACCGGAGTAACAAGTACATCATCATGTGTTACACCAAAGAAATTAGCTGCTCCTACCTCATCAATTTTTGTATGAGTAAGAGGATCTAAATAAATAACTCCAGCATATCCTGCATTTTTAGCAATACTTCTTGGGTATAAACTTGCAGCATAATTCCCAGCTACTTTTACTTGTCCTGTTCCATTTGCTGATGCTCTATCGTAATCAGTAGTAACAAAATCTAATGCTTGTAGTCCACCTGCAAAATAAGTTCCAACTGGTGCACAAAAAACACTAAATAAATATTCTTCTGATGGTTTAACTCCAAGATTCATTCCTTGTCCTATAACGAAAGGTCTAATATAAAGTGATTGTCCTTTTCCATACTCAGGTATATCATCTTTATTTGCTTTAACAACTTCTAAAATTGCTTCAAAGAATAATTTTTCAGGTAATTCTGGGGCAACCAATCTTCTTAATCCTTCATTAATTCTTATAAAGTTTAAATCTGGTCTGAATAATTGAATTTTACCAGTCTTTGTTTTATAGGCTTTCAACCCCTCAAACAAAGCTTGTCCGTAATGGAAAACGTTTGAACCTTCGTGGATAGAAATGTTTTTATCAGTAGTTAATTTACCAAATTGCCATTTGCCATCTTTTGTATATGCTCGGTATCTAAACTCAGTTTCCTTTAACGCGTAACCCATAATTTCACTCCTTCTTAATATTTACCTTGAGCAACCATTGCATCCGCTACTTTTACAAATCCTGCAATATTAGCTCCTGCAATTAAATCATACCCAAATCCATAACGACTACTTGATCTAACACAACTGTTATAAATATTTTTCATAATTTCTCTTAATTTTGAGTCAACTTCTTCAGAAGTCCATCTTAGTCTCATACTATTTTGAGCCATTTCAAGTGCACTAGTAGCAACCCCACCAGCGTTTGCAGCTTTACCAGGGCCCATAATAACTCCAGCTTTTTGTAACATCTCTACTGCTTCATTAGTAGTAGGCATGTTTGCACCCTCAATTACATATTTTACATCATTTTTTATTATTCTCTTTGCATCTTCTGGTAATATCTCATTTTGAGTAGCACAAGGCATTACGATATCTACTTTTCTTTCCCAAGGTTTTTTACCTGGGAAGAATTCTACATTAAATTTGTCTGCATAATCTTTGATTACTCCATTAGTATTTGATCTCATTTCTAACATGAAATCAATTTTTTCTTGAGTACAAATTCCATCTGGATCATAAATGTAACCTTCAGGTCCAGATAAAGTAACAACTTTTCCACCTAAATCATTAACTTTACGACAAACTCCCCAAGCAACATTCCCAAATCCAGAAACTGCTACAGTTTTGTTCTTAAAATCAGTTTTATCATGTCTTAGCATTTGAAGTGCAAAATATGTTGCACCAAATCCTGTTGCTTCTGGTCTGATTAAAGATCCACCATAAGTCAATCCTTTACCAGTAAGAACACCATTTTCAAATGCTCCTTTAATTCTTCTATAATGTCCAAATAAGTATCCGATTTCTCTTCCACCAACACCAATGTCCCCAGCAGGCACATCAACATCCGGACCAATATGACGATATAATTCAGTCATGAAACTTTCACAAAAACGTCTAATTTCTTCATCTGATTTTTGAAGAGTATTGAAGTCACTTCCACCTTTTCCACCACCAATAGGCAGTCCAGTTAAACTATTTTTAAATATTTGTTCAAATCCTAAGAATTTTATTACACCCAAATAAACTGATGGATGGAATCTAAGTCCACCTTTGTATGGACCTATAGCACCATTGAATTGTACTCTAAATGCTCTATTTACTTGTACGTTTCCTTCATCATCTACCCAAGGCACTTTAAAGATTATTGTTCTTTCTGGTTCAACTATTCTTTCAAGAATATTGTTATCCATATATTCTGGATGTTGTTCAAGTACTGGTCCTAAAGAATTTAGGATTTCAGTTGCAGCTTGAACAAATTCAATTTGTTCTCCATCTTGTTCACTTATTTTCTTTAATACGTTAGCAATATATTCCTTTGTTTCAAAACTAATTTCACCTTCGATTGGAGGTGGATTTAAACTATCAAATTTATGAACAAATAGTCCACTTCTTAGTTTTGGTTCAAACCAAGTTGTTTTAACAGGCATAATTATACCGGCATCAGAAATAGACATAATTTCTTCCATTGAAGGAGGGAATACAGCAAATCCTACTCCATTATATAAATCTGTTTTTTCTTTTATTCCTTTTAACCCTCTTATCCCACCAACAAAACTTATTCTAGAAGATTGTCTTAAATTGCTTATTCCTAAAATATCATTTAATACAATTTTTTCTAATATATACGTATCTACATTTGACAAAGGATCATCTTTATCAAGGGTACTTTTTTTAATAGTAAGCTTGTACCATTTTTTATCTAAATACATTCCAAAAGTTTTTTGAGAAATTGGCTTATAAGCAGATTTTGATTCTTCTACTTTAAAAAACTTTTCTAATTTCTCAATAAATTCATCCGAAGATAATTCATTGGTATCATGTGCAACACGGTTATAATCTAGAATATTTAAATCATCATCAGCTATTAAAACACTCATGAAGAAATTAAATTCTTCCATACCATTATAGTTTTTATTCTTTTGTCTTCTTCTTAAACCAACTGCAACAGCACTCGCTGTACGGTGATGTCCATCAGCAATATACAAACTATCAATAGATCCAAACAATTCAATAATTTCTGCAATTAATGCATCATCATCGATTGACCAAACAACATGTCCAACTTCATCACTTGTAACGATATCAACTTCTGGAGTTTTTGTTGTTGTGAAGTTTTCTATAATTTCACTTAATCTTTCATTTTTTCTATAAGTCAACATGATTGGAGAAGTGTTTGCACAACATGCATCAAAATGTTCTGTTCTATCTTTTTCTTTACTAAGTAGTGTTAACTCATGTTTTTTAATTTTATTATTTACATAATCATCAATACATGTAGTTGCAACGAATCCTGTTTGTTCAAACCCGTTCATTGTTTGACGATATATATATATCATTGGTTTATCGTCTTGAATTAAAATTCCATCATCTTCAAATACATCTAGGTTTCTTCTAGCTTTCTTATAGACTTTTGGTTCATATGGGTCTACTGAAGATGGAAAATCAATTTCCGATCTAGAAATATGTAAGAAGCTATATGGATTCCCTTTTGCCATTTTTTTTGCTTCTTTTCTGTCCATCACGTCATATGGTAATGAAACAACTTTTTCTGCCAAATCTTGTCTTGGTCTTAGCGCTTTAAACGCTCTTACTATAGCCATTTTTATTATCCTCCTAAGATAAATATTCTAAAATAACATTTATTGTCTCAAGTCCAATTCGGGCTTGAGCTTCTTTTGTTGAAGCGCCGATATGTGGAGTTAATGAGATTAAATCATGCGTATAGATAGCTTCGTTTTTTGTAGGTTCATTTTCGAAGACATCTAATGCTGCTCTCATAACTATCCCACTATCTAATGCTTTAAGAAGTTCAGTTTCATTCACAACTCCACCACGTGAAGCTTGAATAATATACATTCCTTTTTTCATTTTATTAAATTCTTCTTTCCCTAAATAAGGTCCAAATTCTTTATTAAAAGGAATATGTAATGATAAGAAATCTGATTTAGTAAGTAATTCGTCTTTAGTAACATACTTGTATTCTTTTAATTCAGTATTTTCTCCTGTAATGTCATTATATATTATTTTCATTCCAAGTGCAGATGCTTTCTTTGCAACACTTTGAGCTATTCTACCAAATCCAACTAAACCTAGTGTTTTTCCATTTAGTTCAATTCCAGCGTAAGCTTTCTTATTCCACTCACCTTTTCTCATAGTTACATTTGAAATATAGATATGTCTTGCTAGTGCAAACATATGCCCTATTGCAAGTTCAGCAACAGCGTCACTTGATGATTGAGGAGTATTTCTAACAACAATTCCTTGTTCTTTTGCATAAGCGTGATCAATATTATCAATCCCAACTCCTGCTCTAATGATTAGTTTTAATGTTTTTCCTTTTACAGCTTCATCAATTAGAGGTTTTCTAATTTTTGTTGCTGAGCGAATTATAATACAATCTACTTCTTTAATCTTCTTATCTAAATCTTCATC
>CAYYOU010000093.1:0-5360 GCA_964473425.1 uncultured Candidatus Izemoplasmatales bacterium
AAGATGAATTTTAGACACATACCAATCAAGAATAGGATAATCGGTAAATTGTGAAGATCTAGAATGTTTTTATTTCGTATTCCTTTAAGTTTCTAGAAAGATTAGAAACAAAGAGGTTGGTTATAAGACCTTCACGAAGAGTTGTGCTATACTGAATAGAATTTTAATAAGATAGTTCATAACACGAGATTATTTGCTCTTTTTAATACAAAAGAGATGAATATAAAATATAAAAAAAGTAGTGCAAAAAGAGAAAATTTGACACTACCTAAACATTTAGGGAGGTTTTTTATGAAAAAAATTACTAGAATTTTAACGGTAACAATGCTATTTTCTATGTTAATATTTGTTTTTAAAAATATCAATTTTGTTTTTGCCGAAATTGAAGATACTGGGAATTTCAGTTTGTATACAGGAGAAACAATAACTGATGTAATTTTAGGAGGTAATCATTCCGCAGCAATAACAAGTGAAGGAAGAATCTTTACTTGGGGAATGAATAGTAACGGACAATTAGGTAATGGAACTTTTGCGGATGAATTAAGTCCGTTAGATATAACAAGTAATTTCATTTTAAATCCAGAAGAAAAAATAACTGGAGTAAATTTAGGATTGTGGCATTCTTCAGCAATAACAAGTGAAGGAAGATTATTTACCTGGGGAAGAAATTATGAAGGACAATTAGGTGATGGTACAGAAATAGAAAACAATATACCAACACAGATTAATTTTGCTGATTTGTTAGATGGAGAAACAATAACTGAAGTAAATATGGGAAATGCTCATTCTTCAGCAATGACAAGTGAAGGAAGAGTATTCACTTGGGGATCTAATAGTAATGGACAATTAGGTAATGGAACTGTTGTGGATGAATTAAATCCAATAGATATATCAAGTAATTTCGGGTTAAATACAGGAGAAACAATAACGGATATAAATTTAGGAAATAACTATTCTTCAGCAATGACAAGTGAAGGAAGAATTTTCACTTGGGGATCTAATGGTGTTGGACAACTAGGAGACGGAACAATAATAGACAGACATACACCAACAGAAATAACAAATAATTTCAGTTTAGATGCAGGAGAAACAATAACTGGATTCAATTTAGGAGAAAGTCATTCCTCAGCAATCACAAGTGAAGGAAGAATTTTCACATGGGGTTGGAATGCTTATGGCCGACTTGGAGATGGAACAACAACAGATAGACATATACCAACAGAAATCACAGGTAATTTTATTTTAAATACAGGAGAAACAATAACTGAAGTAAATTTAGGAGGTACACATTCCGCAGCAATCACCTCAGAAGGTAGAGTATTCACATGGGGAATTAATGCTTATGGAATGTTAGGAGACGGAACAACAACTATAAAATATACACCAACAGAAATCACAAGTAATTTCAGTTTAAATATAGGAGAAACAATAACTGGAGTTAGTTTAGGAGGTTACCATTCCGCTGCAATTACCTCAGAAGAAAGAGTTTTCACATGGGGATGGAATGCTAATGGAAGACTAGGAAATGGAACATTAATAGATAAAAATATACCAACAGAAATAATAGGAACAGACATTGGAGCACCTTTACCAGTAATAAGTTTAAATGGTGCTTCAACAGTATATGTAGAATACAATGAAACTTACATAGAAAGAGGAGCAACTTTTACAGATAGTTACAATGCATTTGGAGATGCTATAGTAGCAGGAGACACAGTAGATAGTTCAGTATTAGGAACATATATAATTACATATAACATAACAGATAGTGGAGGAAATATAGCACTAGAAGTAACAAGGACAGTAATTGTAAGAGACACAAGTAATATTAGTTTAAATAAAGGCGAAAGAATAATTGAAGTAAGTTTAGGAGGTACACATTCCGTAGCAATCACAAGTGAAGGTAGAGTATTTACCTGGGGAGATGATGATTATTGGCAACTTGGAACTGGTTCATCTGCTGGACTTGATCAAAATCCAATACCAATTGAAATAACAAGTAATTTCAATTTAAATACAGGAGAAACAATAACCGAAGTTAGTTTAGGAGGTAATCATTCCTCAGCAATCACAAGTGAAGGAAGAATCTTTACTTGGGGATTAAATGGTAATGGACAACTTGGAGACGGAACAACAACATCTAAATTTTCTCCAACAGAAATAACAAGTGATTTTGATCTGAATACAGGAGAAATAATAACTGGAATTAGTTTAGGATGGTTTAATTCCTCAGCAATCACGAGTGATGGAAGAGTCTTTACTTGGGGAAATAATGATTATGGACAACTAGGTAACGGAACTTTTGACAAGGAATTAAGTCCGATAGATATAACAAACAATTTTAGTTTAAATACAGGAGAAACAATAACTGAAGTCATTTTAGGATATTCTCATTCCTTAGTAATCACAAGTGAAGGAAGAATTCTCACTTGGGGATGGAATGTATATGGAGGAATTGGAGACGGAACAACAATAAATAGAAGTTTACCAACAGAAATAACAAATAATTTCAGTTTAAATGCAGGAGAAACAATCACGACTGTCTCATTGGGATATGAGTATTCCTCAGCAATCACGAATGAAGGAAGAGTCTTTACATGGGGATATAATGCTAACGGACAACTAGGAGATGGAACAACAATAAATAGAAGTCTTCCAACAGAAATAACTAATAATTTCAGATTAAATATAGGAGAAACAATAACTGAAGTTAGTTTAGGAGGTTTTCATTCTTCAGCAATAACATATGAAGGAAGAGTCTTCACCTGGGGTGAAAATTTTAATGGCCAATTAGGAGATGGATCAAACGATATCTCTTTACATAGTACACCAGTAGAAATAACAAGTAATTTTACATTAAGTACAGGAGAAACAATAATCGAAGTAAAATTAGGATATGCTCATTCTTCAGCAATAACAAACGAAGGAAGAATCTTTACCTGGGGATATAATTGGGCTGGACAACTAGGTGACGGAACAGATTGGAGAGATTGTGCTGGGATTGTTAATTGTTTTTCATCTAACCCGTTACCAAACTCAATCACAAGCAATTTCAACTTAAATCTAGCACTGAATGTAACTTTGAATAGTTCTCTTGATACAATTGAAGTAGGAGATGTTTATATTGAACAAGGAGTTACTGTTATTGGACGAACAGAATATGAACAAGTTATTAGTGGAGAAGTAGATACTTCTTTAGCTGGTAGATATGTTATTACATATACAATTACGGATGAAGGACTGAATGAAACAGTAATTACAAGAATCGTTAATGTAGTTAGCACTGAACCTGAATTTGTTCTAGGAGATGCAAATACTTCAATTAAAGTTGGAGAAACGTATATCGATGGAACTTGTCAAATATTTGTTGGTTCAGAGCAATTTGATTGTACAGAAAAAGTAAATGATGTTAATACATCAGTTGCTGGAATATATACGATAACTTATTCTTACACAATTGGAGAGGCTGAGTATACACATAAACGTTATGTGTTCGTTCATGATGATAATGCTAAGCTAACACTGTACTATCGTAAAGAGGAAGAAGGTCTTTACTTATGAGAAAATACATAATGATAGCACTATTGATGTTACTTATAACTTTATCAGCTTGTAATCCTACAAAAAATAGTGAAAGGATCTTTATGATTGGTGAAGGACAAGACACTGTTGAGATTAATACTTCATGGGAAGATGCTGGTGCTTGGTTGGAATACGAAAACATAGTGGTAGACGTGGATACAAATGGAACTGTGGATATAACAGTTCTAGGATTATATGAAGTAGAATATACATTAACTCATCAAGATATTTCATACAGTGAAGTAAGATATGTTATTGTAGTTGATCAAACTCCACCAGTAATCACACTTAATTCAGGGATAGATACTATAAAACTTGGTGAATCTTGGACTAATACAGGAGCAACAGTTACAGATAATTCAGGAGAAACTTTGTCAATTACTGTAGGAGGTACTGTTAATACCAGTACTTTAGGAGAATACCAAATCACATACAGTGTTGAGGACTCATCAGGCAATACGCAAGTCAAAATAAGATATGTGAATATTATTGAATAAAATGAGAGACAATCAATTAATTTTGATTGTTTTTTTGATGCAGTTTCGGAATAAAGGGCCATGTAAAGACAATAGGAAACACTCATATTGAGAACAGATATATTCATGAAAACACTTACAAAAGTAATATATTGATATATGTTTGATATTTATCTAACATTTTTGTAATGAACAAATTCATTAATGCCATGCCCGGCACACAATAAAAACACCTCCATATTTATTTTAATATGAAAGTGTCTTTTTTTATGTGTCCACTAAATGGGGTTACTTTATTATAAGCTAGCTTTTTGTTGTAGTTTTATTAAAAACGATATTTGTATTTTTCTAAATAGTTCTCAATGCGAGAACATACTTCTTTTTTCCCGAATGCCTCTAATAATTCAGTTAATCCTGGACCTCTTGTTGTTTTTATTAAAGCCATTTTTAATGAATCAATAATTTGAGTATTTGATAATGTTTGTGTTTTACAAAATTGTTCAAAATTCTTAATAATGTTTTCTTTGTCCCACTTCACTAGTTGATTAATTTGTTTGTAGAATGAAAAAACTGACGCGCGGTATACTGCTTCAGAAAAGTATTTCTCCATCTCAACGTCGTACAGCCTTGCGGTCTGAATTTTCAAATCACCTGCAGTATCAACTATAACTTCAAGAATTCTATCGGGAGTAACACGACCATAAAAAGTTCCATCTGGTATTGTCATAACAACTGGCATACTTTCTTCTAATTTGTCGCATTTTGATTCAATGACTTTATGGTTGTATTTACATAGTTCTTCTTTGAATTGAGTGCTTTGTTCTTTAGTGCAACATAAAATGATTGTCATTATACCACCTCCATTATTATTATATCATAGATTATTATAAATAACAGGTCATATACGGCTCATGAAACATTTTAAACTGTAACTTAATCTCTAGTTAAAAAACGAGCAAGTCTTATTACAATTGCCAAAATAAATAGTATTAGGGGCAATATAAAACTAAAATCGCCAAAAAGTGATAAAAATAGAGTAATTAAAAAAATGAAAAACATCAACTTTGTTCTAAAACCAAAATATAGAAAAAATTAAGAAAAGTGAAAAAGCGCAAATAAAAAAGTCTTAAAAAGACTTAGATAAGATGTAGATGTTGTCTTCGGGCGGAATTGGACATTGACACATTAATTTTCAATCGTTTACTGTAACAAGTCATAGAATACTATTGAATACATTCCTATTTTTCGCTAATAATAAAAAATATACAACCGATAAAAAAGATTGCACTTCCAATTGAACCG
>CAYYOU010000094.1:0-5356 GCA_964473425.1 uncultured Candidatus Izemoplasmatales bacterium
AAACTAACAACCTTTTCACCTAAATGGAGTTTTACTCCTTTTTCTACTAGATGTTTTTCAAGTTTTAGGGTCATATCATGATCAAATACGCCAAGTATTTGATCACTATATTCAATTAATGTAACTTCTAGTCCTCTAGTTAAGAAAGCTTCCACCATTTCAATACCAATGAATCCTGCGCCTACTACTGTTACTTTTTTGATTTCTCCACTATCTATTTTTTCTTTGATTGCAAGACTATCTTCATATGAACTTAGTTTAAAGATATTTTCTAGTGCAAAGTTTTTCCATGGAGGAACGATTGCGCTTGCTCCACTTCCGACGATTAAGTAATCGTATGTATCTTTAATTATTTCATTCGTTTCAAAATTAAGAACTGAAATTTCATTTCGTTCATCAAACACTTCAATCACCATGTGATTTGTATGAACTAAGATATCCTTTTCTAAGAATTGCTCTTTTGTTCTAGCAATTAGTCTTTCTGGGTCTTTAATCTCATCACTTATATAATAAGGCATACCGCAAGCTCCATAACTTAAGACAGTTCCTTTTTCATACACTACTATTTCAACGTCTTTATCAAGTCTTCTTAATTTACTAACAGCGCTCATCGATAAAGCAACTCCACCAATAGCTATTACTTTCATACTATCACTCCTCGTATATATACTATCACATTCACTTGTAATCACGAAAACTAGTGCTTTTTATAAAAAAAATAAAACTTTTTCCAATAAAAACAGCATTTCAGTTGTTATATCTATGAAAGAAAATAAAAAGGAGGAATTATAAATGTTTAAAAAATTAGGAATGGTAGTACTAGGAGTTACCTTATTACTCGGAGTAGCAGCATGTACAGATGCAGTAAAAACGGAAGCTGCAGGTGTTTATGTTTCTGTAGATATTAATCCATCAATTGATTTTATTATTGATGAAGAAAATATCGTTGTTTCATACAACTTAACAAATGAAGATGCAGAAATTATATGTAGTGAAGTAGATTTTGTAGGAATGAATATTGATGATGCAGTTGAATTATTTGTAGAACTTGCTACAGAAGCAGGATTTATTGATGTAGATGGTGAAGATAATGCTGTACTTATCACAGTACTTGGTGATGACAATGAAGATGAATTAGTTGAAGGTGTTAAAACAAGAATAAGGAACCGTGTTATGCGTTACATGGCAATGCATTACATTAACGGACAGGTATTAACTGAAGATTTTACACAAACAGATTTAATTGATCAAGCAAATGAACTTGGAGTATCTCCAGGAAAATTAAAATTAGCATTGCTTGCTCAAGCTGTTGAAACATCAGAAGTAAACACAAGTACTCCATCAGCAATAACTGTTGATGAAATAGCACTTGAAGTATATTTAGAAATGAGTGTAAAAGATTTACTAGCTATCGTTAAGGATCAACATCAAGCAGAAATGGCTGAATTAACTGAAGATGAACTAGCTTTAAGACAAGCTGAAAAAGCTGTATTAATGGCTCAATTTAGAATCAGATTAACTGAACACATGTCAAATAACCCACAACTTAGTGAAGAACAAATTCAAACTAGAGTTGAAGCAATTAGAGCACAAGTCTCTACTCAAACAAAAGAATCTTGGAACGAAAGAGTAGCCGAATGGAAACAAGGAGTAGAAAATAGACAAAATGAAGATAATCAATCAAAAGGAAATGATTCTCAAGAAAATGATTCTTCAAATAAATAATCCCCTTTTCAACTGTTGTTAGGAAGGTTCCCCCCTTCCTAACAACACTCTTTATCTTTACTAACACAATCTCTCGTGTTAATATTATTAGGAAAACGAGGTGATTTAAAGTGACTGTTAAAGATATCGATGAGCTTGTTATAAAGCTCCAAAATGGAGACCTATCAGTTTTTGATGAAATCTATTATTTTACAAAAGATTTTGTATATTACACTATCTTCATTATATTAAAAGATTATCAATTATCTGAAGACATCATGCAAGATACTTATTTAAAAGCATTAAGTAAAATTCACACATATAGAAAAAAAGCTCACTTTAAATCATGGTTAGTAACAATCGCTAAAAACCTTGCATTAAACGAGTTTAATAAAAGAAAAAGAGAGATGTTAGTAGATATTAGTGAAGACGAATATCTAATGGGCAGTACACCAAGTACTGCAGAAAATGAAATACTAATAAAACAAATCTTCACAATACTTACAGATATCGAGAAAGAAATAGTAATATTACATTCAGTAGGAGATCTAAAACATCGAGAAATTGCTAAATTATTAGATAAACCACTTGGAACAATTACTTGGACATACAACCAGGCAATCAAAAAACTAAGAAGTCAAATATAGAAAGTAGGTGGCAAAAATGGAAAGAAATAATCTTGAATTCAAAATAAAAGACGCTTTATCTGAAAGAACACCAGATGTATTAGATAAAATCAAAAATTCTAGTCAATTCAAAGTTCCAGAAAAAGAAGAAAAAAGATTTGGAATATTCAGTTCTTTCAAAAAAATGTCATTCTCACTTGCTACTGTATTTGCATTAGTTTTAGTAGTAGCTTTAGTATTTTCATCACAAAAAGTTACACCAGTGATTGCTTCAACAATTACGCTAGACATTAACCCATCTATTCAAATCACTTTAGATAAAAATGATAATGTTATACAAGTTACTTCTATCAATGACGATGGTGCAGAAGTAATCAGGAATATTCGTTTCAAAGGTTTAACTCTTGATAGAGCAATTGAAATAATAATTGAAAAAGCAAATGAAATGGGCTTTATTGTTGAAACAACTGATGAGAATGTAATTCTAATCAGTGTTGATTCAGAAAATGCTGAAATAAAGGCAAGAGTCGAAGCACAACTTGAAGGTACAATTACTGCTGAAGTAAACAAGTATGCTGCTTTAGTAAGAGTCATTAACGAAAATGGTGGAAATGTTACAAAACAACAAATGAATACACTAGTAACAATCGCTAAAAATAATGAGATTTCTGTTGGAAAACTCTTATTTATTAATAGAATAACCTTACTTGATCCAACATACACAATCGCTTATTTAAAAGACTTAAGTGTTAGAGAGTTATATATTATTGAATATAACTTACTCAACCCTGAAGATGACATAGAACCAGGAAATAACGATACTCCACCTGGGAACAATGACGAAGTTCCGGGAAATAACGATACTCCACCTGGGAACACAAATCCCCCAAGAAATGGAAATTAAAAAGAAGTTATAAAGGAATATTAAAAATAATAAATAAACAAAAGTCGGACTCGAAAGAGAACGACTTTTTTAGTATTGTAAAAACAAAAATTATCTATATTTTCAAGAGAAATTTGTTTTAGTTAGTAAAAAGACGCTGATTTCAGCGTTTTTCTATGTTTTAAGTAAAAGAAAAGCCGTAAAGCACAAATCAATTAAGATTTCATTTCTTTACAGCTTCTATTTAATATTACTTCTTCCCTTGTTGTCTTAATGTCAACTCAGGAGTTTGTTCTTTAGCTGCTAATCTCATACTGTTCATAGCATCTTTTATATCTTTTTTCTTAGCTTTATTAAATAAGTAATCATCAATTCCTTGTGCAGATCTATGACCATCTGCTACTCCAGAAATTAAATCAGGACCACGTAAAATATCTCCACCAACAAATAACCAAGGAATACCTTCAACTTGTCCTAAATCACTTGCAGCAATTTTTCCTCTTGCAAATGTAAGTTTTTTACTTAAAGACTTAGGAATGTAATCATAATCTGGAGATTGTCCTATAGCGATATAGATTTGTTCTCCATCAATAGTTTGTTCACATTCTTTGTCAAATTCAGGATTAAAACTACCTGCATCATCAAAGATACATAAACATTGCCATAATCTAAGTCCAGTAACTTTACCATCCTTAATCATTACTTCTTGAGGACCATTTCCACAGAAGAATTCGATTCCTTCTTCTGCACCTTCAAATAACTCATCATCACTTGCAGGTAATGCATCTTCATTTTCAAGTGAAGTAAGTTTAACATCACTTTTACCATATTTAAGCATTTGAAGTCTTGTTGCACTTCTTGCAACGTCAAACGCAACATCTCCACCACCGATTACAACGATACTTTTAGCAACATCGATATCTTCAAGTTTAAGTACTCCTCTTTCAAAGTCTCTAACTTGTGGTAAGAAAGCCATTGCACCAATAACATCTTTATGGTCTGCTCCTGGTATGTTTAAGGCACGAGGTTTGAAGAATCCTGTTCCAAGGAATACAGCGTCATAATCTTGTTCAAGTTTATCCATTGAAATGTCTCTACCAACACGTGTATTAGTAATCATTTTAACACCAATAGATTCAATAAAGTCGATATCTTTATCAATTGCACTGTCAGGTAATCTATAAGCTGGAATACCATATCTCATAACTCCACCTGTCATTGCTTTTTCTTCATATACATCTACTTTATATCCCATAACTCTTAAGTAATAAGCAGCGCCAAGTCCTGCAGGACCAGATCCTACAACTGCAACTGAAGCGTCAATTACTTCACTAACAGGTTCCATTAATACTTTTTTATAAATATCATTTGGAGCACTGTCAATAATATATCTTTTTAACCAACGAATAGCTATTGCTTCACCGCGAACGGCAATACTACATGATGTTTCACAGTTATGAGTACAAACTCTACCGCAAACACCAGGTAATGGATTTGTTTCATATACTTCTCTTAATGCACCATCAATATCGTTTTCCCAAATAGCTTTAATATAAGCTGGGATATGCATATGAACTGGGCAACTTGTTGTACATACACCACATTCAACACAACGTGCTGCTTCTTGCATAGCGTATTCTTTACTATAACCTCTTACTATTTCGATGAAAGAAGTTTTTCTAATTTCTTTGTCTTCATGTTCCATTGAAACACGTTTAAGATCAAGTAAGTCACTTACTTCATCTTTCACATAACCTTCTTTTACTGCTTTACCTTGCCACAATGCTTCTGGCATTAATAAAAATTTATCTGGATTGTCATGTGAGTAAATATATTCTTTACTCATTTTTAAAGATCCTGTAGTACAAGTATCCACGCATAATGCGCAGAAACAACATCTTCCATAATCAATAATTGGTCTTTGTTGGAATGCTCCTTCTTTGTCTTTTACATCCAATCTTTCAGCCATAGTAATCGCTTCAGTTGGACATATATCCATACAAGTAGAACAACCAATACATTCTTCCCAATCATTTGTGTGGAATCCTCTTATATTATCTGCACCTTCGCGAGGACTACTTTCATTTACATTTTTTTGTGATTTTAATATCTTCTGATTCAATTTTTTCATCAACAATTATTA
>CAYYOU010000095.1:0-5351 GCA_964473425.1 uncultured Candidatus Izemoplasmatales bacterium
ATGATGAAGATGACTGGCATGGTGGTATGGGAATGCATTAAAAGCTTGTTAATTCAAGCTTTTTTTGATTCTACATATTTCCTTAACATTTAGATAGTATAGTTTATATGAAGTAAATTTATATGATAGGAGTAATAAAATGAAAAAAATAATTCTATTTGTAACAACAATGATCGTAATTTTAACATTGAGTGCATGCTCAACAAAAGATGATTTAGCAAGTATTGGTCTCGATGGATTAAACGGAAAAGAAATATTAACAGGTGTGGGAGATGGAAGCATAGTTGTTGATGGATTTGGATTGTCAGTATATGACGATGAGTTAGTTGTCATCATCGATGATTCTAGAATATCAGTGGATATGCCAAATGATGAATTCTACCTTTCAGTTGCACCGTATATTGATTCAACTCATACATGTGGATTTCATAGTGCTACAGGTTGCAGGGGAGAACTTAAACAAGAGAGTTTCCATTTAGAGTTTGTTGATTTAGAAGGAAATGTAATATTGTCTGAAAACATGACATCAATGAGCAATGGATTTATTGATTTATGGCTACCAAGAAATATTGAAGGAACATTAACAATCACACAAGATGGGTTATCGTCTAGTAAAATAATCTCAACTGAAGCAGGAGAACCAACTTGTGAAACAACAATGCAATTAACATGATAAAAATTGTTGTAACAAATATGTCATGTGGCCATTGTCAATTAAAAATTAATGCTGAACTTGAATCAAATAATTACAAAGTAATTAAGATAGATATGGATG
Organism: uncultured Candidatus Izemoplasmatales bacterium; assembly: GCA_964473425.1. Lineage (GTDB taxonomy): Bacteria > Bacillota_I > Bacilli_A > Izemoplasmatales > Izemoplasmataceae > JAFGXW01. The sequence continues at coordinate 776 of CAYYOU010000095.1, forward strand.
AAAATACAGTTCTTATCGATTCAACGAGCAATGAGGTTTACAAAATAAAGAAAATTCTAGATAAAATTAATTATGTTGTTGACGATCAATATCCTATATTTGATATTGTTGAATTTACAATCTGGGATGATAAACTTGAAGATGAAACAAACTATAATCTATTGACAGACTATTTTGTAAATAGAGGAATAAATGTAGTTGGATTTAATGATGAAGATTTCGGAATTATCATATTGTGCACTGAAACCCAATTAGAGGAGACAGTGAAATATATTAACGAATTGTAATAAAACATGATAATAGAACTTTACTGAACGTTTTCATACCTCTCTCCTCCTAAATTTTTCGTTCAGTAAAGTATTATTTAAAATCAATTTTCTTTAAATGAATATTCAAAATCAAATTGATAGTGAAACGGTATTATGGTAAAAATTAATCAAATAATAAACGAAAATGTAAAAAGATGAATTAAATTTCATCTTTTTTATGATTTTAGGAGAATTTATTGGTATTAAATTGTATATATTATTGAAAGAGCATGTTAGATATTTGAAGCATTTGCACTTAAATAATTATGAGGAATTTGTTGTAGAGTCAATTAATATATATCCTTTCATAAGTGTGAAAAAAAGTCTTAGAAAGGATGTGCAAAATGGATACCGACAAACAGGTTATTGAGAGAATACTCAATGGTAAAACTGACCATTTCTCTATCTTAACGGAGAAATACCACAATGAAATCTTCAAATTTGTCTACAATATTTTAGGACAATATCAAACAACTGAAGATCTACTCCAAGAAATTTTCCTAAAAGTAAATAAGAATATTAGTAAATACGATTCTTCAAAAGCCATTTTTCGCACCTGGATTTACCGCATCTCTTCAAATCATACAATGAATTTTTTAAACTCAAAGGGATATAAGAATAGATATGGAATTTTAATATATGAAGAAGGAACTATAGAATCTAACAGTGATGTTTAAGAAGATATTGTTAAGGATGAGCAAATTCATCAAATTAAAAAAGAATAGATAAGCTTTTAAAACCTAAGCATAAGGAAATCGAGAAACACTACCAGTATTCACTGTAGAAGAATTATCACAATTTACTGGTGCTAATGGAGAAACTGCATATATTTCTGTTGATGGAGTAATCTATGATGCAACAAACGCATTCGATAATGTGCAACATCAAGGTATGCAAATAGGTGGAACTGATGCAACAACAGTATTTGCATCAAGCCCACATAGTGCTTCATTACCAATTGTAGGATTTTTAGAAGGGTATGAAGTAATTGTAGTTTATACTACTCCAAGTACTCCAACTGATTCAGATATAGATGATGATTACGATGACGACGACTATGATGACGAAGATGATGAAGACTTGGATGTTTAGAAATTTACTTCATTCTATTTTATTTATCTAATTTCACCTTGCGGATAGTAATTACTTTGTGTCCTTTGTGTCTTTGTGTCAAATCATTTTACTTATCCAATAATTATGATAAGATAATCAGTAAGGAGGAGGATTTTATGTTCACTAATACTGGTATTTTGATTATTATAATTGCATTACTTTTATTGTCTTTTCTTTTTGGAGGAATTAAGATTTTGCTCAATAAATTTTTTGATTTTGATTCTCAACCATTTCTTTGGCTTCAGTATTCATTATTTTATATGGTCACAATTGGTATCTATTTATTTATCTCTTTCAAATTCTCACCGATGGTTACAATGTTATCATTTCAATTGCTAACCATTTTAGGAATTGTTATTGCTGAAATAATAGTTTTCTATTTTAGATACTATGAACTCGAATCTAAACTGCAATACACCATGTTTTTATTTTTTTCAACGTTGGCTAATGGAATGTTGTTAATGGTTTTACCAGGGTTTATTGTGGTCATTTCGCTTTGGATTTCATTTATATCAGATTTGTAAGATTCATTGTAGCTCTAGTAAGCATGATGGTTATTATAGAGTTTTATTTGTTGAAGACTGAACTAAAAATATTGATAATTTTAAGTCGGTAATCTGAAATGCAAAACTACAAAAGGCAAAGGTGAGGTTAATAGAAGTAAAATAACTATAATGCCTTCAAAGATTTATTATTTTAAAAGTAAAGACTTAATTAATGAGATTCAAGGGGTGTAGACACATATCTATTAAACCTTTTCTCTCTTTAGTTTAGGTCTTTTATTATGGTTGGGCATAAAGAAAATTTTCTATTAAGATTGTTACAACAAACTAAGTTATAGGTAATTTCATATAATGATATTCACACTATTTTCTACCAAGGAAAAAAATAAAAAAAAGCTTTCACAAAATGGCGTTTATGATATAATACCGTTGTGAAAGCGTTTTATATATTATTCAGATAAGGAGTGTATATATGTTTAAAAATATTAATGAAATGATTGAATTCGTTCAAAATGAGAATGTCGAAATAATCGACTTAAAAGTGGTAGATATGAAAGGCCGTTGGCATAGGCTTACTATCACATCACAAAAATTATCACCAGATATTATGGATAAAGGAATTGGGTTTGATGGATCAAGTTATGGATTCTTAACAGTAGAAAATTCTGATATGGTTATGATTCCAGATGTTGGTTCATGTTATATTGATAGCTATAAGGAACATAAAACCATCGTTGTCATAGCTAATATTTACGTTATTAGAGGAGATAAGCTTTTCCGTTTTGAAGATGATCCAAGGTTCATCGCAGAAAAAACAGAACTATATATGAAAGATAAAGGTATTGCAGATACTTGCTTATTAGGTCCGGAATTCGAATTTTTCGTATTGGATCATGTTTCATTTAAAAATACAAACCAACATATGGAAGTAAAATTAGATAGTTTACAAGCAAACTGGAATAGTAGTGATGATTCCTATAAAAACATCGGTTATACTGTCCCTAACCACGGGGGTTATCATGTTGACTCACCATGGGATGGAAGTTATGAATTTAGAACTCAAGTAAGTATTGAAGCAGAAAAAATTAATATACCTATTAAATATCATCATAGTGAAAACGGTGGACCCGGACAAGTCGAAATTGAAGTAAACTTTGCTGGAGTAAAAGAAATGGCAGATCGTACGATGAAAATGAAGAATTTACTAAATCTTGTAGCTTTTAAAATGCGTAAAAGTGTTACTTTTATGCCAAAACCATTTGTCGATGAATGTGGAAGTGGAATGCATGTGCATATTCAACTTAAAAAAGATGAAAAATACATTATGTTTGAAAAAGGTAATTATGCTGACTTAAGTAATATTGCTCATTATATGATAGGCGGTATCTTAAAACATGCAAAAGCAATTACAGCGATTACTAATCCATCAACAAATTCTTATAAACGTTTAGTTCCGGGGTTTGAAGCACCTGTTACAATCGGTTACGCAACTGCAAATCGTTCAGCTGTAATACGTATACCAGGTTATACTATTCAAGAAGATGAAAAACGATTTGAGTTAAGAAGTCCTGATGCAACTGCAAATCCTTATTTAGCCTATTCAGCAATCATGATGGCTGCGTTTGATGGTGTTATTAACAAAATTGATCCATCGAAACTAGGAGTCGGTCCATATGATTTCAACTTATTTAATTTAAGTGAAATAGAACAAAAAAAGATCAAAACACTTCCTACTTCTTTAATGGATGCTGCAAAAGAACTTGAAAATGATTATGAATTTTTACTAAAAGGAAATGTATTTACAGAAAATGCAATTAAAAATCATATTAAACGTATCAAGGAAGAATATTTATTGGTAAGTAAAATGCCTCACCCAATAGAATTTGAAATGTACTATAGTCTATAAAAAAATGGGACATATGTCTTCTCTTTTTATTATGATATAATTGGATTTAGAGAACCAATAATGAATTGTTAAGGAGAGATGAATAATGAAGAAAAAACTACAATATATTTATGATAATGTATCAACAAAACAAGTAGTCATTTTTCTTGTTATTTTCATTATATTTACTTCATTAGCATTACCATATGTTTCAGCTTTAACAACTAGAGTGATTGGAGTTGTTGATAGTCCAGACACTAGTTTTGATTTTGACATAGAAAAGCTATTTAGTATCGTCAATAGTTATGGAAGAAGTGGCAGAATGTTTTACGTCACAATGAGATGGACTTTTGATGTTGTATGGCCAGTTATATACACACTATTCTTAATAACTTCAATCGCTTACCTTTCAAGACGAAGCAACTCTAGAACTGGATATAAAGTACTTTATATTCCTGTTATAGCTGTTTTATTCGATTTTATGGAGAATATCAATGCTACAATAGTTATGTTGTTGTACCCAACAAGACTGGACATCTTTGGATATTTGTTAATAGGGTCATCCATTATTAAATGGATTGCAATAAGTACTAGTTTTGTTATTGTGATACTCTTGTTTATTCGATTTATTATAAAATCGATAAAAAAGGAAGTTGCTCTTTAAAAAAACACTTGATAAGGGAATTTTTATAAAAAAAGCTTTAAAAAAAAGCTGACGTTTGGTGCATTTAGTTGATAACTTTATTAAAATAATAGTTCTTATCGAC
>CAYYOU010000096.1:0-5309 GCA_964473425.1 uncultured Candidatus Izemoplasmatales bacterium
ATTTATTAATGGTAGCAACTGACTTATTTTTATATTATAAACATAAAAAATTATCTCTTAAATGAGAGTCCATAATTTGTAATAGATTTGATTCTGAAAAGGATTTTAACATGCACTAGGTTAAAGTAGCTAACAAAAATTTCATATGTAGAAAAAGTGATCTTTAAAATCTCTTTTTCTTTTTATTTATAAAGTTAATTATTAAAAAAATACATGTGAATAATTTTAAAAAACTACAATATATGTTATAATTATTATACATAGTTAAGGAGTGATATTTATGGAAATACTAAGATTTTTCATAATGGTATTAATAGGTGGGCTGATAGGGTGGATCACAAATAAAGTAGCAATAAAAATGCTCTTTAGACCAGTAAATCCTGTAAAAATTCTATTTTTTACTTTCCAAGGGGTTTTTCCCAAGAGAAAAGATCAGATGGCTATATCACTTGCTGATACTATTGAAAAAGAATTACTTTCAAAAGAGGTTATCTTTGATAAGATTATGAACAATGAAAATATGGATGAACTAAAACAACAAGTGATGGATACACTACTTGCTAAAATTATTGAAAAGATTCCATCAATGGTAAGAATGTTTTTAGGTAGTAATGTTGATCAAATGGCGAAAGATTTTTTAGACAAAGAAGGAGATCAATTCTTTGATGATATGATTAATCAATTTAAAGAGGTTGGACTTACTAATTTGAATATTAGAGATATTGTTGTAGAAAGAATTAATGAACTTGATTTTATTGAGTTTGAAAAAATCATTTTTGGATTAATGAATAGAGAACTAAAACATATTGAAATAATTGGATTAATACTTGGTTCTTTAATCGGAGTAGTACAATATTTTGTTAGCGCATTGTTATAAAGGAGGAATTTTTTATGAAGATGGAATTAGTAGAATTATTGAAAGAGATAAAAGAAAATAAATTCAAGTTCAATGAAAATATTGACAAATATCAATTAGCACAAGAGTTACTTGAAAATATAGGAAATCATGATGGTTTTATTAGAGATGGTCTTATTTATCCTATCTTAGCGAATTTACTATATTACGATAATTTATCTAAAGAAGAAATGGTTAAAATTACAAGAACTCTTCTTGGTGAAAAGGGTATGAAGTTTGATATGCCTAATTATTATGACTTCTCAGTGTTAACAAGATCATTTAGTTTGTTAGCTCTTGTTATAATTGTATACAGACAACGAAACGATAAGATACTACCAGATGAATTATTTAATAAACTTTATAGCGAGTTTCTTGATTACTTCGATAATGAAACTGACTTTAGAGGATACGTTGATGAAGTTGGATGGGCTCATAGTGTTGCTCATAGTGCTGATTTGTTTAGTCAACTATTTAAATGTAACGAACTTGGGGAAAAAGAATTCAAGACAATGTTTGAGCATATAAAAGACCGTTTTATGATTAATACCTATGTCTTCATCAGTGATGAAGATGAAAGAATGGTAACTGCACTTGTAGAAGCCATTAACAGAGATGTTTTAAGTAAGAAATTTTTACTTGAATGGATAAACGGATTTAAAAGTTTAAAAAAACTAGCGAAATTTCCAGAAGATTATAATGTAGATATTAATATTAGGAATCTACTCCGATCATTATATTTTAGATTAAGAGGTAATTCTGAATATCAATATTTATTAATTGCTTTAGAAAAAGTATTAGATGAATTAAATACCCATAAAAAAAAGTAACAAGCTGAATTGCTTGTTACTTTTCTGTTATTGGGTTAGTTCTTTTGTTTGTTAATTGTTCTAGAGAATATCCAATGCCTATTAAGTTTTCTTCTTTATATTTAGGTGCTAGTAAATATGCACCAATAGGAATGTTGTCTTCGTCTAAGCCGATTGGAATTGTCATAGTTGGATAACCACAATGTGGACCAATACTTGTGTAATTCGCAAAGTATATTAGGTCTATTTTGTATGATGAGAAGAGACTATCTAGATTTTTCACTGTATTTTCTCTTTCCTCTAAACCTTTAAAGTATTCAGTTTCATTCATTTTCCCACTTGTATTGTATTCACACAATTCAAGTAGTTTTTGTCCATATTTTAAAGCTTCTTTACCATTGAGACGATTGAAGTTGATAATATCTTCTAATGTTTTCATCTTAGAGTGTTCTCCTAGCGTTGCTAAATACTTATTTATGTTTCTTTTAAACTCATATTTCATTAGATAGAAGATATATTGTGTTTGTTTAATATTGAGCCCTTCAATAACTTTGGCACCACTATTCTTAATGATAGCTACTGTATTATCAAATGCTTGCTTTTTTAATCCTTCTAGTTTGTCATAGTTGGTTCTGTCAATTGCTATTGTCGAAGTGCTTAAAGAATCTGTGTTTAAGAATTTTGTATAGTCAATATACTCGTCTATTTTCTCTAGAGTAATTGGATCTGAACTATCATTACTTCTGATTGCACTAAGTAACATTGCTACATCTGTGACAGTTTTTCCAATTGGTCCAGCTGTATCTAGTGTTGAAGATATAGGAACTATACCTGTTCTACTTATTAATCCAATCGTAGGCTTCATCCCAACAACTCCATTTTTCATGGATGGAGACATAATGCTTCCACCAGTTTCTGTCCCAATTGAAACAGGTGTTACATTTAATGCTACGCTAACAGCACTACCAGCACTTGATCCTGATGGATCAGTCTTGATGTTATATGGGCAAAGAACCTCTTTCCCTAGAGAACTATATCCATTTCTCATATTGAAAGACATGAAATTTGCAAATTCAGTTAGATTAGCTTTTCCTAAGATAATTGCTCCACTGTCTCTAAGCTTCATTACTATTGTAGCGTCATAAGGAGCAAAATTATCTTTTAAGGCAAGACTTCCTACTGTTGTATGCATTTTGTCAAAAGTATTAATATTATCTTTCAATAAAATTGGAATGCCATGCATGATCCCTCTAATTTTACCATTTGCTCTTTCCTTGTCTAATACTTTTGCGATATTTAAAGCATCTGGATTAACTTCAAGTACAGAGTTATATTTTATCTCACCTTGATCAATTTCTGTAATTCTCTTTAAGTATTGTAATACTAAACTGTGTGAAGTAATTTCACCAGATTCTAAAGCATTTTTTATTTCAAGTACATTTTTTTCTATTAAATCAAACATATGTATTTGTACCTCCTTTAGCTTTCATTTAATTATAGCATACTTTATTTGTGCAATGCTTTACTAAATGTTCTTTTCAAGATATAATTTCATTTAGTTAGGAGTGTTACTATGAAAGCAGATTTACATATGCATACTAATCTTTCAGATGGGGTATATGACCCTTTTGAGATTATTCGAAAAGCTAAAAATAATGGTGTAGATATAATGTCTATTACTGATCACGATATTTGTTCAAATGTTGAAGAAAACTTAAAGTTTGCCAAGGAAATTGGAATTAGATATATTCCTGGGATTGAGTTATCAACAAATTATTTAAATAAACCTGTTCATGTTCTAGGGTACTTTAGAGATGAATCTTATTTAAACGAAGAGATTGTTAATTATTTTGTAAGTATCAAAGAAGGTAGAAAAAAGAGAGCTGTTACATTTATTGAAAATTTAAAAAAATACAATGATATTGAAATTACTTATGATGAAGTATATGCTTATTCAACTGGAATAGTAACTAGACCACATATAGCTAAAGCAATAATGGATAACTATCCAGAATATGATATCAATGATGTATTTAATGATATTATTGGAGATTATTCGAAAGCTTATGTTCCAAGTTGCGAAATTAGTGTTCAAGAAGGAATAGATTTACTTAGAAGAAATAACTGTGTAGTAGTTCTAGCACATCCGACGTTATTAAAAGAAGATGTTAAAGAGTATGTTCACAGTCTTAATTATGATGGATTCGAAGGTGTATATTTCAGAAATAAAGATGGAGATGAAGAATTTTATCGTAATCTAGCAAAAAAGAGAAATATGATTATCACAGCTGGAGGAGATTTTCATGGTACAAAGGGTGACACTATTCATGCTGAAATAGGTGACATTTTTATTGAAGGAGAAGATCTAAAAAACTTCTTAAATAAACTTGAAGACTAAAAAACATATTTGCTCTATTTAGTGCAAAAATGTTTCAAATTGGTTGATTTCATAGTATAATTATAGTATTCGATAGGAGATGGTTAGTATGGAGAGCAGAAGAGTAATGGGTGAATTAAGATACAAAGATAGAGGGAAAGTAACGTATACAATTATCCAAGGTTTTGATAATGAATCAGACTATTTAGAATTAAAATATTCTGATAATGAAAAAACATATTGTTGGGATTATCATTTTAAGGCTGATGGTAAATCTTCATTACTTCATATTGAAGATGTTTCTTATGAAGAATTGAAAACTGGATTTGTTGATTTTGTTCACAGTGATGGATATTACCTTCATAGAGGAGAGTATCAACTTCTTAAAGAAGCAATTGTAATTTTTGTAAGTCATAAAAAGTATATCCAGGATATTTGTAAAAAACACGGAATTTGTTAGGAAATGAATAAAGATAAAATAACTTCAGTTATTGTATTTGTATTCACCGCTCTTTTAATCTTTTTGGTTACAAGAGGGTTCTTTTTAGATTTTGCATCAGATTTTCCAATAGTTGCTGGATTCACTAAATTTTTCTTTTTAGCAACAATTGGAGATTTTATTGGATTAAGAATAAAAAGTAAATCATGGAAAAAGCCAAATTATTTATTAGCTAAAGCCACGGTTTGGGGATTTATTGGAGTTATAATCGTATTGATGTTTAATATATATCCTACTGGAGTAGAATTCTTACAAACAAATAAGATTTTACCTTTTGAAGGAAGTATATTTGCATTTGCATTATTTACTTCTATTTTAATGAATCTTACATTTGCTCCTACCATGATGGCATTTCACAGAGTTACAGACACTTACTTAAATTTAAGAGTGTCTAATAAAAAAGTAACATTAAGTGAAACAATAGAAGATATTAACTGGAATCAATTTACTGGCTTCATTATTTTAAAGACGATTCCTTTTTTCTGGATTCCTGCCCATACAATTACCTTTTTATTACCAAGCGAGTACAGGGTAATTTTTGCAGCACTATTAGGAATTTTTTTGGGGTTAATATTAGGGTTATTTAACAATAAATAAAAGCATTCGGGTAATATTACCCAAATGCTTTTTTGTGTATTTTGTGATATATGATATTATTATAGATATTTAAAAGCTAAATTATCATACAATAGAGGTGTAAAAATGACAAGAAGAGAAATAATGAAGAGA
>CAYYOU010000097.1:0-5304 GCA_964473425.1 uncultured Candidatus Izemoplasmatales bacterium
CAAAATACATTGACAAATTGGTAAAAATTCACTAAAATAAAAGTACAAGCGTTTTCAACTGAAGCGCAAAAAAACTAAGGAGAATACAATGAGAAAATTATTATTAATTTTAATTACCTTATCTTTGACTATCACGTTAGTTGCATGTGGTGGGGATGACGGAAACCAAGATGGGAAAATTACTATATGGGCTTGGGATCCAAATTTTAATATCGATATTATGAATAGAGCAAAAGAAATTTATGGTGGAGATGTTGAGATTGAAATAGTAGAAATGGCAAAAGGTGATTTAGAAACTAAATTACATACTTCATTATCTACAGAAGGAGATTTACCAGATATAGTTTTAATTGAAGATTATATGGCACCTAAATATTTAGCTTCTTATCCTGGTAAGTTCGCAGACTTAAGTGAATCAATTGATCATACTAAATTTATCCAAGGAAAAGTACAAATTGGTACTTTTGATGGTAAACAATATAGTGTACCATTTGATTCAGGCGTAAGTGGAATGTTCATTAGAAATGACTTAGTTATAGATGCTGATGTTGCTGCTGCAAATATCGCTGGTGTTTCTACTTTTAGTGAATTTGTTGCTGCTGAAATTACTTGGGATGATTATTTAGCTGTTGCACAAGCATATACTTCAAGAACTGGTGATGCTTTCTTATCAAATAACTTTGCTGATGGTGGATTATTTAGAACTATCTTAAATTCAACTCAAACATGGTATACTGACAGTGATGGAGAATTCGACTTTGTAGGTAACCCTGGAATTGAAGAAGCTGCTAGAGTTTATTATGAATTATATAATTCTGCAGTAGATTACAATGGTACTATTACAGATATTTATAAAGCTGCTACTGATTGGGGTACTTGGGTAGATCCAATTTCAACTGGTGAAGCTGCTACAGTTACTACAGGTGTGTGGATTACAGGTACAGTAAAATCAAATGCTGACAATTCAGGAAACTGGACAGTTATGAAAACTCCTCGTGCAAATATTTCTGGAGCTGTTAACTACTCTAACTTAGGTGGTAGTAGTTGGTATGTTATAGCTGATAGTGATGTTGATGAATCAGTTGATTTCCTTAAAGCTATTTATCAAGAAAACCAAGATGGATTCTATGATCAAATATTAACAAATAATGGAGCAATGGGATCTTTATTAGCTGCTAAATCAAGTACTGCTTATCAAGCTAATGATTCATTCTTCTCTAATGCAAAAGTATGGGACGATTTCGCTTCATGGGCTGCATTAATTCCAACTATTGATTATGGACAATATACATACGAAGCAGATGAAGCGCTTATTAACGCTATGCCTGGTTATTTAGATGGAACTAAAACTTTAACAGAATTTTTAACTGAAGCAGAAACTGCTGCAAGAGCAAAAGTTCAATAATTTATAAATTATAAGTAAATTAAGGTGGCAAAATAATTGCCACCTTAATATTTACATAAGGAGAACCAAACATGCTGAAAAAATTTAAAAACTTGTCATGCAAGAAAAGGAATGGAGTAATTGGCTGGATATTCATTATTCCAGCATTGGCGTTTATAACTGTATTTGTTATTATACCAATTCTTTATTCATTGTTTTTGGTTACACAATCTTGTAGAGGTATTGTCTGTGAACAAGACTTTACTGGAAATTTAGCAAAACTATTTGCTGATGTTCAATTGAGACAAGTTTTAATAAATACTTTTATATTCTTCTTGATTCAAGTACCAATCATGCTTACTTTAGCATTGATTTTTGCTGTTATTTTAAATAACCCTAAGCTTAAGTTCCGAGGAGTATTCAGAACAGCAATATTCTTACCAGCTGTTACTTCTTTAGTAGCATACTCGGTGTTATTTAAAATGATGTTAGCTCCAGATGGAATTGTCAATACAGCATTGGATTTTGTTGGCATAGGAGCAGTAGGGTGGTTAACTCATCCTACTTGGCAGAGAGTAACAATAATTATCGCTTTATTATGGAGATGGACTGGATATAATATGATTTTCTATCTATCTGGATTACAAGGAATAGACAAAGAAATATTTGAAGCATCTATAATAGATGGTGCAACAAAACGTCAACAATTCTTTAAAATTACTGTCCCACTACTTAAACCGATTATCCTTTTTACAACAGTCATGTCAACAATTGGTACCTTACAACTATTTGATGAACCGTTCAACATAATTAGAGGTAGTGGTACAACTGTTACCACAATGACATTATCTCAATATGTTTATAATCTTTCGTTTGTTTATACACCTAACTTTGGATATGCAGCCATGATTGCTTATGTAATAATGATATTTGCTGCCTTATTGACAATTATCCAATTTAGAATTGCAAAGGAGGATAAATAATATGAGTCCAATCAAAAAAACAATTTTCAATTTTTTTAAATCATTAAAAAGATTACCTGCATATTTATTCTTAGGCATTGTATCATTTTTCTGTGTGTTTCCATTCTTATGGATGTTCTTTGGAGCAACAATGACTTCAAGTGAAGTTAGTTCAGGAGTAATTAAATTTGGAAACAATTTTTCTGAAAATTTAAAAGTATTATTTGAGCAGAGTGATTACATGCAAGCATTTAGCAATTCAGTTGTTGCAGCGGTGCTTACTACAGTTCTTGCATTATTCATTTCATCTCTTGCTGCATATGGATTTGAAATATACTCATCAAAAGTGAAAAATAAAATTTTCGGAGTATTACTACTTACTATGATGGTGCCATTTGCAGCACTAATGATCCCGTTATATAAAGTGATAATTTTCTTAGATTTGTCTAATTCAATCGCTTCGCTTATTGTACCAGCAATTGCCACGGTATTCTTAATATTCTTCTTCAAGCAGAGTTTGAAAAAATTCCCTAGAGAAATTATTCAGTCTGCTAGAATTGATGGAGCAAATGAATTTAGAATATTCAGGAGTATAGTAGTTCCTGCTATGAAACCAGCATATGCTGCAGCAGCCATCTTAACATTTATGATAAGTTGGAATAACTTCTTGTGGCCATTAATTACACTGTCATCAAATGATAAGCAAACTTTACCACTTAAAATTAGTATATTAAGTAGTTCATATACACCGAATTATGGTGTGGTATTGCTAGCAATAGTTATTGCTACATTACCTTCAATACTTGTATTCTTTGCACTACAAAAACATTTTGTCGCCGGGCTTACTGGCGCTGTCAAATAAACTAATAGTTTCCCTCTATTTTCAGCACTTCATTAATAATGAAAGTGCAAAAAAAAATATAATGAAAATTATATTTTTTTTATTTTCCTATCATTGTTTTATCCAGTTAGAGATTTTTAGAAGGAGAAGATTTATCCTATCCTTCCCCTAATGAAATTATGATTATATAATGAAACAATGTCTCACCTGTGTAATAAAAAAACGTGTGACTCCTTTTAGGGAATCACACGCTAATTAATAATAACAGTTTTTAGCTACTACGCTACTAGTTGATAAATGATTGTATTAGCTAATGTAATAATTGTAAAGAATATTGCTGTAAAGAATACACCTGTCCAGATATTTCCTGTTTTAAGTGAGAATCTTCTCAAAATGATTCCTGCGATACTTAATACTGCAACTAATCCAACTACAAGAATTGCACTTAATGAGAATGTAGGGAACGCTGCAACACCAGTATTGTATAATGTTCTATAATTATACATTAAGAATAAAACGATTGGTCCAGCTAATAAGAATGCTGCATAGATATCGCCTAACCAACCTCTTTTTATGTTTCTTGTATTTGCAAATACAAGAATTCCAGCTGCAAGGTAGTAAACGAAGAATCCTGGAATATATTTTATTGCTTCTGCCAATTGTGGCCAGTTGAAGATTTGAATTGCAAATGTATAGAAACGGAAGTCTGTTTTAAATACCCATCCTGTTAATGCAACTACAAATAGTACTACAATAACCATAACCACAGCATTTAATAAACTTGCTGCAAGTTGAATAGGAGTAGTGTTTAATCCAAACGGATTTTTAACATCTTCACCTTGATTAAAGTATAATGATGTAATTACTGTAACTAATAAAATTAATCCTGCACTTGCCATTGCCCAATAGATGATTGTGTTTGTTGAAGGAGCTCCCCATTTAACGAGGTTTGTATATAATTGAGTGTTGATTAAGAACCATCTATAACAAACAGAAATTAAAACGATTACTCCACCGTATAAAGTTGCTTGGCCAGCTATTTTATCCATTACTGGATTTTCTCCGCCTTTTGCACCTTTAACTATAATAGCACCGATCCATATAAGCACGACAACTAATATTGTAACTACAGTAAGGTTTTGAATTATCTTAGCTAAATCTACAAGTTCAAGTGAACGATCCATAAATGGTTTAAGATAGTTTGCACTAACTAATGTTGCTAAAATAACAACTACAACTTTAACAATGTTTTTTTCTTTTGCCCTTACTTTGAAACCAGTAGCTTCTTCTAATTTCATATTTACTTTATTAAATACAGGTAAACCAGAAAGAATTGGGAATAATGCAATCATGAACATAACTAATCCAATTATTGCAACAAGTGTAAATGCTTCTTTTAACCACCAAGATTGTCCAGTAGCACTTACATTAATACCATGTGATTCTAAATCTCCTAATCCAGCTTTTGTAAGTTGGATACTGAAAGCTTTATTAAAGAATTCAAATGTGTCTCTACCTGTTTCTAAAGACCACGTGTTTTGTGGATGAGTTTCATCGGGAGTATAAATTACACGATTTCCTCCGCCTTCTGCATAGAACACGCCAGCTTCTGCTGTTCCTTCAGCAGTGCGCCCTAGGAATTGTAATCCAACAGGATCTTTTACAAAGTCTTTATAACGTACTGAACCATCTGCTCCAGGAGTAACGTTATCAAAGAAAAATTGATCATAATGAGCAGCAACTATCCCTGTAGTTCTTGGACCCATCATAGAAATAGGATCTGGATGAATCCAAATATAACGGAAGTCAGAACCAAGTGCTAACATAGTAGCTATTTTACGAATTCCAGTACTTGCGAAATCAATTTCATCATAAACAACTGCAGCTTCAGCTGAGAAACCACCCATTGAATGTCCACTGACACCAATCATACCATTACCACTTGCATCTTTTAATACATAGTCTTGATCGTACATATATTGTACTGCATCATAAACTGCGGCATTAAAGAAACTAAATGCTGCTGGTGTATCCCAAACAGAATCACCATGATCATACATGTCGAATGCTAGAACAACATAACCACGTCTAGATAATTCAATTGCTGCAATTTCTTG
>CAYYOU010000098.1:0-5271 GCA_964473425.1 uncultured Candidatus Izemoplasmatales bacterium
ATTTAGAATGTATAAAAAATTATCTGGAATGACTGGTACTGCTAAAACTGAGGAAGAAGAATTCAGAAATATTTATAACATGCTAGTTATCGAAATACCGACAAATGAACCAGTTGTAAGAGATGACTCGAATGATCTTATATTTGCTTCAATGAAAGCAAAATATAGTGCTATAGCAGAAGAAATATTAGCTAGATATAAGTTAGGACAACCTATGCTTGTTGGTACAATCTCAATTGAAACATCAGAATTATTATCTTCTTTGCTAAAAAGAAGAGGAGTTAAACATGATGTATTAAATGCGAAACAACATGAAAGAGAAGCAGACATTGTTGAGGGCGCTGGACAAAAATACGCAGTAACAATTGCCACAAACATGGCAGGTCGTGGGACAGATATTAAACTGGGTGAAGGTGTAGTAGAACTTGGTGGTTTAGCGGTACTCGGTACTGAAAGACATGAATCACGACGTATTGATAATCAGCTTCGAGGTCGTTCTGGACGTCAAGGAGATCCTGGATTTTCAAGATTCTTCTTATCAGCTGAAGATGATTTAATGAGAAGATTTGGTGGAGATAGATTCCAAAGACAAATCGAAATGCTCACAGGTTCAAGAGATAAAAAAGATGAGTCACCTATCGATTTTAAGATTTTCAGTAGAATGGTAGAAAGAGCTCAACTTCAAATAGAAGGAAATAACTTTGATCGTCGTAAGACAGTTCTTCAATACGATGAAGTATTAAGAAAACAAAGAGAAGTTATTTACGGACAAAGAAGAGACATTTTATTTTTAGATTCTATCATTGAAATAGTTGATGGTATGGTGGAAAGAACAATTAATACAATAGTAAATAATCATGTTAACTATGATGAAAAAACAGCTCGAGTGAACAGAGATGATCTTTATAAAGTTTTAAACGGTAAATACTTTGCACCTGATGTTGTTTCAATATCAAAACTTGAAAACGATCCTGTAGTAGTTATTGAATATCTAATGGGATTAGTAAAAGAAAACATTAAAGAAAAAATCGAAAAATTTTCAGATGAAAAATTTAATGAATTCTTAAAAGTTGTAGTACTTAGAGTAGTAGATACTTACTGGGTACAACATATTGATCAAATGAGTGAATTAAGACAAGGTATTGGCTTACAATCATATGCTCAAGTGAACCCACTTAGAGAATATAAAGAAGTTGGGTATTCAATGTTTAGTGAGTTAATCTTATCTATTGAAGATAATGTAACTAAATATGTCTTAAGAGCAGTTATTAGAGACAACTTACAACGTGTTCAAGTTGCTAGACCAACTAGCACACATTCAGGAAAAGAAGAAGATACTAAAAGAAAACCACGTGTATCAACAAAAGTGGGTAGAAACGACCCATGTCCATGTGGATCTGGAAAAAAATATAAACATTGTCATGGACAATAAAATACTGACTCAAGAGAAATCTTGAGTCTTTCTACAGGTGATATTATGCAAACAGCAGAACTAAAATATGAATTCAATGAACTGTCTAAACTATACTTAGATGTTATTTCAATGGTTGATTTAGTAAGTTTAGACAAAGAAATTAAAAAGCTTGATCAATTAACATACGATCAAGACTTTTGGAATGATTCAAACTCTGCTCAAAAAGTAGTTAAAGAGCTCACAGTACTTAAAAAAACTCGAGATTCAGTAGCGGAATTAACTAGCATTCTTGATGAACTGAAGATAGTATATGAGTTTATTTTACTTGAAGAAGATATGGAAGAGGAATTTATCTCATTAAGTGATAAATTTAAAGAAGTAGCTGAAAAACTAAGTGTCGATTTATTGCTAGTAGATGAAACAGATAAACTTAATGCCATAATTGAAATACATCCAGGAGCTGGTGGAACTGAGTCCCAGGACTGGGCTGAAATGCTTTTTAGAATGTATAAAAGATATGGTGAATTATCAGACTATGAATTTGAACTGCTTGATTATCAAAACGGTGATGAAGCAGGAATAAAAAGTGTTACCTTTTCATTGAAGGGTGATCATAGTTATGGATATCTTAAGGCAGAAAACGGAGTACATAGACTTGTAAGAATCTCACCATTTGATTCTGGGGGAAGAAGACATACAAGTTTCGCTGGAGTAATCGTTATTCCTGAAATAGATGATTCTATTGAAATCGATATGGATCCCAATGATTTAAAGATTGATACTTTTAGATCTAGCGGTGCTGGAGGACAAAGTGTAAATACAACTGATAGTGCTGTTAGGATAACTCATTTACCAACCAAGTTAGTTGTTAATGTCCAAAATGAGAGATCACAGATAAAAAACAGAGATAAAGCTTTGCAAATATTGAAAGCAAAAATATATCAATACGAACTAGAAAAGAAAAAAGAAGAAATATCAAGTTACCGTTCTGATAGTTCTTTAATATCTTTTGGTTCGCAAATTAGAAGTTATGTAATGCATCCATATTCAATGGTTAAAGACCATCGTACTAATATTGAAACAGGCAATGTCGCAAAAGTGCTTGATGGTAACATTGAGTTATTTATTCATGGTTACTTGAAGATGCTTGCTAGAGGTGAAAAATAATGTTTAAACATAAAAAATTAAGAACAATTACAAAATACGAACAGTATTTAATGATATCTATGGGTATTATACTAATGGTGATAGGTTTTTATTATTTCTTACTACCAGCTCATTTAGTAGCTGGAGGAGTTAGCGGATTTGGTCTTGCACTAAATGAATTTTTTGGTTTTAGAGTCTCATTTGTTGTTTTGTCATTAAATGCTATTTTATTAGTGTTTGCCTTGGTATTTCTTGGTAAAAAAGTCTTTATAAAGAGTATCTATGGTTCTGTGCTGTTCCCTGTTACTCTATTCCTTTTTGAAAGATACTCACCAACCCTTGACATTCAAGGAGATTTGTTTCTTGCAGTTACCTTTGGGGGGGTTTTTATCGGAATTGGGTTTGGACTAGTAATTAAGTATGGTGGAACTAGTGGTGGAACAGATATTCCAATTAAAATCTTAAATAGGAAATTAAGATTGCCTTTAAGTGTATCAATATATTTAGTTGATGGAATCATTATCTTTTTAGGTGTTATAGCGTTTTGGGAAGAGAGCGGAATTATGCTCGGGCTATACGCAGTAATATCGATGTTTATCGGTGGTAAAATAGCCGACATGGTAATTGTTGGTAGTAACTCCAAAAAAGCTGTTCAGATTATTACTGATTTCCCTGAAGAAATTAAAGAAGCAATTTATAACACAGTTTATAGAGGAGTAACCGAAATGGAAATCCAAGGAGGATACTCAAAAAATAAAAAAACTATGCTTGTGACAGTTATCACAAGGCAGGAATATTATTTAGTAAGAAATATTATCGCAGATATAGATGAAAGTGCCTTTGTTTATGTTACTCCGGCAACGGAGATACAAGGTGATTTTGCAGAAAGAGAGAGTGATGAATAATGAGTAGAAGAGTAGTTATAATATTAACCTTTGTTACTGCAATTGTGGCAAGTTATTATGCAGGACTTTATTATAATAAAATAGTGGATAATGTTCCATCGGGGACAACTGAAATAAACGATGAAGTCTTTTTAGAGGTAATGGACCATTTAATGGAAAACCATTTCTCTCAACCAACAGAAGCAGAGTTGCTTCAAGGGGCATTAGATGGAATGATAGCATCACTTGATGATCCCTTTACTTCATATTACGATCTGGAAGAATTAGAGAATTACCAACAAAGCTTTGGAGAATCATATGTTGGTATTGGAGTTACAGTCAGATTTTTAGATAAGTTGATAGTAGTTGAAGGTGTTACAGAAGACGGTCCGGCTGACATAGCTGGTATTAGAGTTAATGATATCATTGCTATGGTGGATGGTGAAAGCATCTTAGAACTTCCATTTTATGAAACAGTAGGGAAGATTATCGGAGAAGAAGGAACTGAGGTAACTATTGGTATTGTTAGAACTGGTGTTTTAGACATGATTAATCTAACAATGACAAGAGCAGTTATTGAGAGCTCTACAGTAATTTATGATTCATTTATGAGAGATGAAGAATTAATAGGATATATAAAAGTAACAACATTTGGAGACGCTACAGTTAATCTATTTGTTAATGCTTTAGCTGATTTAGAAACTGCAGGAATTACCGGATTAATAGTCGATTTAAGAAATAATGGTGGAGGACATTTAGGAACAGTTTTGAATATGCTTAACCAGTTCTTAATTGATGATGGTAGTCCAATGTTTTCAACTGAATATTTCAGTAATGGTGAATTAATTAGAGATGATTATGTGTCTAACAGAGAGGAACCAAGACTTTATCCAATCGTAACTATTGTTAATGAAAATAGTGCATCAGCAAGTGAAGTATTTGCTAGTGCTATGCAAGAACAAGGTAATTTCACAGTTGTCGGAGTTACAACTTACGGAAAAGGAACAATGCAAACTGATGCAGCAATAACTGCAACGATTGGAGATAAATTACATATTACAATCGGTAAATGGTTTACTAGCGATGGTAACTGGGTTCATTATGATGGTGGAACTGATGGAGTGATACCAGATATCGTAGTAGAACAAGCGCTTATTGAAAAAGCATATAAAGTATTCTTATTAGATGAAAATGAAGAAATATTATTTGATACAGTTGATCTTCGCGTGGCAAATGTTCAACTAGTCCTTAATATAATGGGATATACAGTTAGAACTGATGGTTACTTTGATGCATTCACAAGAGATGCAATCTTAGATATCCAAAATGATAACACCCTAACAGCAACAGGTAATATGGATAGCGAAACCTTATTAGTAATAAATGAGGCACTTGATGTATTTCAAGATGACCTCTTAAACGATTCACAATTAGAAGCAGCAATCACATATCTCCTGAATGATTAATTTAGAAGTAATCACTAAAACAAAAGGTAATCGCTATATATTAATAATAAATAATAACAATGAAGAAGAAAAACATATAGTATCAGAGAACCTAATAATTAAATACAATTTACTTACTCCAAGAGAACTTTCAAGATACGAATATAAAACAATCACTAACGTTAAGATTGAAGACATTCTATTTGAAAAAGCACTCATTTTTATCGATTATAAAATGCGTACAATCAGTGAAGTAAAGAAAAGACTTAAAAAAGAAGTAGCTGATGAAGAAGTAATAAATAAAGTTATCAAGGAATTAAAAGAAAAAAAATATTTAAATGATAATTTTTATACAGAAACATTCATAAAAGAGAAAGATCGG
>CAYYOU010000099.1:0-5217 GCA_964473425.1 uncultured Candidatus Izemoplasmatales bacterium
TTTTACTTGAATTTTGAAATTTGTTAATAAATCTTGATTGTCTATTTACAAAACTGAGGTGTCTAATTTTATATTACCAGTTCACTATTTTCGGATTTTCAAAAATAAGGTTCCGCAAATGAGTGTCATACACGACCACCTTCTTCCTACTCACTTATAAAGTGCAAATAACGATGCTTTTTTCTTTTTTTCAACGAGAGAAATTAAGATTTCGTTAATGTTCCTTGTGATATTAGCTTATTTAATGGAACTTTTAAAAGAGAATCTATTGTTTTTACCTTATCCTTCTTTAGAATTAACGATAATCAGGACCAGTCTATAAAGAAACCCTGATTTTGCCATTAAAATGAATAAAACCTTGATTTTGCCATTAAATTGAATAAAACCTTGATTTTGCTTTAAAAATCTTCTATAATTAAAATAAGGAGGGATTCCTATGTCAAAAAAAATAAATGAAGATAAAAAAATAAAAGATACATTAACCCAAGAGTTCAAGCATAAAGAACTCATTGAAACGAATGATCTTATCAAGTACTTAAAAAGAATATATCCTGATTATAAAAAGCGATCACTTTATTGGGTTATTAGTGATTACAACAAAAGAAACATTATAAATAGGGTGTCACGAGGATTTTATAAAATAAACGAGAATTCAAAAAATGATTCTTTGTTTGCAGTTGTCATAGGTGATATAAAATTATCTAGGGTTGTTTATTCTGCAAATCCAAATTTTGATGCAGAAATTACTGAAAAAATAAATAAAGATTTTATTACCTTACAAAATAAACATTATAAAGAAAAAAAACTCGATTCTAACGAGATTCATGAGAATTATTTTAAAATAACAAAAGGTGATGAAATAAACTTCCAAACTCAACTCGATAATTTATTTTTTAAGAAAATACTACTAATCTTCTATCATATACAACCTGCAAAAATAAGATTTATTATGGATACTGGATCAATTTATAAAAAGGAAGCAGAGTCGTTTGATGATTTAAATAATAAACTTATTTGGGATGGGAGAGATTATTTTAACAAAAAAATAGAGGACAAAAAGCAAGCGGAGTCATATACTGGTCTTATATGGAATTCACAAAAGAGCACTGAATCCTCTCTACTCAACTTAGTATTACTTGTTATTGATCGATGGACAGAAAAACAGTGGGAAGTTGTAAGATATCGTCTTTTTCATTTCACATACAAAGAAATTGCTGAAAAGATTGATATCTCACCTCAAGCTATAAATGACAGATTACTGTCTTCGAACTTTGATATAATTGAAAATGCTTTGGAAGAACTAACAAAAATATTAAGGAGCGAAAAATGATTGCATATATCTTACTATTAACACATGCTTTAGGAGATTTTGTTTTTCAATGGAAATCTTTAGCAAAAAACAAAGTGTATAATCCTAAAACAAAAAAGAAATTTATTTTTGCACACATTACTCATATATTTATTCATTCAATTACGATAGTTGCATTTTTGTTTGTTTTCAATTTGAGTTACACCTCAAAAATACTTTGGCTACTTCTATTTTATCTTTTTGTGCACTTGATTATTGATGTAACAAAAGGAATATTATCTTATAATCTTCACAGTAGAAAAAACAATTTTGTTTTTTTCATCTTGGATCAGTCTTTTCATATCTTAGCAATTTTAGTCATTAGTATCTTAGCAAGAACAAATGTTATTGAATTTAATTTTGGTTATTTATTTCATATAACCGAAATAGAATCTACATCATATTCAAACGTGCTTATGGTCCTTTTTTTAATAATATATTCAGTGTTTGGTGGCGCTTACTTTGTTCCATTAACATTAGATCTGGTTTATGACAAATTTCTTAAAAAGTTCCCTGATAAAGATAATAACAAAAATAATATCGGATATAAAATTTCTGAACTTTCCATTGAACACGATATCAATGATTTATCAATTAAAAATGATATTAGCAACAAAAATGACATAGAAAAATATAGATATTTATACATGAACATTAGTGTTGGAAAACCAATAGGTATGATTGAAAGACTACTAATAACTATTGGATTATTGATGAACAGTATAACTCTCATAGTTGGAATTATAGGGATCAAAACATGGGTTAGACATACCGAGTTTAATAAACGATCATTTTCAGAGTATTACCTTTTAGGCACTTTGGTTAGCATAACTTTCACAGTTGTTACCTATGGAATTGTTCGGTTACTTTTCCCTCTTTAATTAGAAAATCAATTTCTAACGCTCCATAAAATCAAGCGGTTTTTCCGAAGCCACTGAAAGAGTCTATGAGAAGTCATGTGCTTTTTTAACGGAGAAATAGATGTTATCCATATCATCATAAATATACAAGGACATTGCGAATAAATATTGATTACTCGCAATTACTCTAGTGTTTTAATCCTAAATTTTCTTCACGGTAGTTTATTTTACTTAACCGAGGTAGTTAATAGGTTACTTTGATACATTTTTATTTTACTTTTCAAGCAGTATAAACAGATCCATACGTATAATCCCAAGCATCTAATATCACTCCATCAATACAGACTGTAATGTGTCCTGCCATTTTTAAGATAAAACTACCTTTAGGGTGTTATCCAGTAAAATCACTACCTTTGATTCTCGGATAACCTTTTAATGGTTTAATTATTAATCAAGGATACTCCTTCAGGTACACATACAAGAATTCTGTATCCTTGTAACTTGTAAACCCCTATTCTCTTTTCTTTTGATTTAATTCCATCTGAAATATCATATTGATATCTCTCATCCAATTGATATTCTCTATATGAAATCCGCAGCCAACGATAAAAACTCTTAATTACCATAATCTGTTTGCGGATAGTATTTACAGCGAGTTTTTCATCAAACATTCCTTTTTAAGTTCATAACTGTAACTATTATACTTTTGTCCTTTTTTTGACATACAAAAAACCTCCTTTACAAGTATTTGTATTGGAGGTTTATTATACCCTTTTTATTTTAACTAAACAATTTGGGGGTTAAAGTATCATTGAGTATCTTTTACTTTAATTTTCTTATTATTAATCATGCATTTTCCCGAATTTTAATATAAGTGGTATTTTGCATCAGTGTATATCTTTTATAATTCTATCTTCAAATATAAATGAAAATAATCCAATAAGTCGTATATACCAGTTGAAGGATTGCTTTTTACCTTAGGATTAGGCAATGTGTCATTAAGTTTTTTTGCCCAACGAACAGCATTTTTAATACTTCCATGCTTTTCTAATAACTGATATAGATTCGTTAGATTCTTATCATAAGTTAATCCCTTTTCTTTTGTTGCTAGATGCTTATCAATTTTTGGAATATAACTTGCTCTTGATAAGCAAGCATCACTATATTGGAAATGTAATAACACCCAGAGTTCAAAACATTCATTGGACCAAAGTGCGTGCCACATTACACCATTGGCATCACAAAGGTCATCGTCATCATTCTTGTACTCTTCTTTGTTTTTTGAATCAATCTTTAAGTATGAATTATCATATGAATCTTTTTTAAACGAATCTTTATCATAAAATATCCAAACGTGATCGATTGTTTCACCTTTTCTTATTCTTTTCTCAACATCATCTTCAGCGTATCCAACAAGCCCTAAAGTATTTCTCCCACCACTATTTTCATCGACAATGATAATATCACTCGCAGTCATCTTATAACGTTCTTTGATAACTTTTTTCATATCTTCAACATATTGGGGTTCTGTCTGATACCTTCACCATAAAAGATGTGTGTGCCAAACTGTTTTGGTACTTTCTTTCTTGAAGATCTTGATGGAGGAAAATTATTCTGAGACATGCCAATCCAACCCCTTTCGGATGAATGGATCTGCTCCATATTTCCCTTCCATGTATTGTTTTGAATATTTTGCATCTTTTCTAATACGTTCTCCCTTATAGTTAACAATATCACTTAAGCTTATGAGTTCTGTAGCCAAATCATCGTTTCTATAAGTAAACCATACTTGGTCTCTACGAAATTGTTCAGGCACCATATTCCACATATCATGAGAATTAAATATCAATTGGTTGTATTGGTTCAATTCAGAATTGAACAACGATATAATCTCACTTACTAACTTAGGATGCAAATGCGAATCTAATTCATCAATTAGAAAAATTGTTGGTTTGTTTCTTCTTGAAGCAATCATCGATAACAAATAAATTAGCAATGAAGTCCCCTGTGATTCTTGTTCCAATCGAAGTTCATAAGATAACCCATTAATTTGATGAACACAATATACTTGTACATCTCTTTTACCTAAATCTTTAACAATAATATCTGAGATATGAATATCAAGCCGTTGTAATGATTTTATAATAAATGCTTTATTATCTTCAATAAGTCCCCCTCGAAGTCTAAATACCCTTGATGAAGTAAAAGATTGATTATTCAGGAAGGTAATTGAAGTTATTTCTTCAAACAAATCTACAACTGACTGAAGATAAGGATCTTCTATTACTGGTTTTTGTCCTTCAACTTCAATATCAATATAATTCAAATACAAATGCAACAGTAGCGTCATAGTATTTGATATGTTTAACTTGTTGGTTCCTAACGCTTTTGTAATTTTTTCTGCATCAATCGTATTTTGATTGCGAGAAAATATTTTTGTATAGTCGCTGTCACCAGTATTCCTTATGCTGAAATTCTCTTCAACAATCTTTAATCTTATTGGTTCAAAATCAATAATTTCAGTTGTGACAGTATACCAATAATCTCTTCCAGTTCTAGCAAATACCGTTGAAACCTTAATTAAATTATCTTTCTCACTTGTAAATTCAAATGGAGCAAATTCTCTAGATGATGATACAAATCTTTGATTATCATTAATGTACAGTCCTGTTATTAGATTTCTAAGATAACGTAACGCATATAATAAATTGGATTTACCACTAGCGTTAGGCCCATAGATTGACGCGGCTTTCAACAACTCGTTTTTGTTATCTAAATGCGTGATAAAATCCATGTGTTCTGTCAAGTCTTGAACTGGCTCCATACTAAAAATAATAGGATCTTTAATTGAATTAAAATTCTCTATTTGAAAGCTTTTTAACATTTTAATCACCTCTGTGAGATTTTTTCTCATACATATCTTATCACACATTTTTATTTATTACAAGCACAACTAGCCTAGTTAGTTAAAAGATATTGTGAGTTTACAATACATATATAACATTCCAG